>NZ_JBQHDG010000014.1:0-284396 GCF_052068095.1 Phytohabitans sp. LJ34
ACACGACCCTCTTCCGATCTCACCCGCGCCGGCCTCAGCGCCACCCGCGCCGGCCTCAGCGCCACCCGCGCCGGCCGCCACGCCACCCGCGCCGACCGCGACGCCACCCGCGCCGGCCGCCACGCCGAGCGCGACGCCACCCCGGCCAGCCGCCGCGCCGACCGCGACGGCACCCGTGCCAGCCGCAACCCCAACCGGGCCCGCCGCCACACCACCCCGGTCAGAAGCCACCCCACCAGCGCGAGAGGTGGAAAGGCCTCTGGCGGTCATGGACGACCCGGCCACGCCCGAGCCGGAGCGTCCGGGCAGCAGCCCGCCCGCCCAGCTCGACGTCGCCGGCGTGCGCCGGGCGTGGGACGAGATCCTCGGCATGGTCAATAGCCGTAAGAAGCGGATCGCCGCGCTCGCCCGCAATGCGACGGTGCGCGACCTCGACGGTGACGTGCTGGTGTTGACGTTCCAGTCGTCGGCGCTCGCGTCGATGATGGCCAAGGAAACCAGCGTGCTCAGCGATGCCATCTACGAGGTGCTCGGCGTCCGCTGGGAGCTGCGCTGCGAGGTCGCCGGCGATTCGCGCCCCGCCGCCGCGCCGCAGCCCACTCGACCCGCCGCACCCGTGGACCAAAAACCAGCCCCAGCCCCAAAGCCCGCCCAGACCGAAGAGTGGCCCGAGCCGGCGCGCCCCGGGGGCGGAGCCGCCAAAGCCGACAACGCGCCGGAGGCGCCGTCGCCCGCGGCACGGGCGGAGTCCAACGGGCTCGCCGCGGCACGCGCCGCGGCGGCGGGACGTGGCGCGCGTACCCCTGCGGCTCCGACGGCCGACACCACCTGGGCGGGTGAGCCTCCCTACGACCCGGATTACGACAGCCCACGGCCGGGCGCCGCGGCAGTGAGCGCGCCCCCGGCGGCGGCCGCGTACGAGGGTTTCGACCCCGGCGACGAGCCGACCGACGAGGTCGTCGACGAGCGCACCGCCCGCCAGAGCAGTGAGCAGCAGGCCATGCAGTTGTTACAGCAGACCTTCGGCGCCGAAAAGATCGGCGAGGTCTAGAGCCCGCCGCCACGAGGCGGCCGCGGGCCGCATTAGGCTGACACGCAGTCGAACACACGAGGAGACGGCGATGCGTCCCGGTGGACAGCCCAACCTGCAACAGCTAATGCAGCAGGCGCAGAAGATGCAGCAGCAGCTCGCCGAGGCACAGGCGGAGCTGGCCGAGGCCGAGGTGACGGGCACCGCCGGCGGTGGCCTGGTGACCGTCACGATCGCCGGTTCCGGTGAGGTCAAGTCGGTGAAGATCGACCCCAAGGCGGTCGACCCCGACGACGTCGAGACGCTCGAAGATCTCGTGCTGGCGGCTCTGCACAGCGCCAATGACGCGGTGCGCAAGCTGACCGAGCAGAAGATGGGACCGGTCGCGGGCGGCATGGGCGGCCTCGGCCTGCCGGGCTTTTAAGACCAGGGCAGCATGTACGAAGGCGCTATCCAGGACCTGATCGACGAGTTGGGTCGGCTCCCCGGCGTGGGTCCGAAGAGTGCCCAGCGGATCGCGTTTCACATCCTCTCCGCCGATCCGGCGGACGTCACCCGCCTGGCCACCGCGCTGCGGAAGGTCAAGGAGCTCGTGCGCTTCTGCACGACCTGTTACAACGTGGCCGAGTCCGAGCAGTGCCGGATCTGCCGCGACCCGCGCCGCACCGACGAGGTGCTGTGCGTGGTCGAGGAGCCCAAAGACGTGGTGGCGATCGAGCGGACCGGTGAGTTCCGCGGGCGCTACCACGTGCTCGGCGGGGCGATCAATCCGCTGGAGGGCATCGGTCCGGACAACCTGCGCATCCGCGAGCTGATGGCGCGGCTGAGCAGTGGCGAGGTCAAGGAGCTGATCCTCGCCACCGACCCCAACACCGAGGGCGAGGCGACGGCCACCTACCTCGCGCTGATGGTCAAGCCGATGGGCATCTCGGTCACCCGGCTCGCGAGCGGCCTCCCGGTCGGTGGCGACCTCGAGTACGCAGACGAGATCACTCTGGGCCGAGCATTCGAAGGGCGCCGCGCCATCTGACACCCCCGCTGCGCCATCTCGCACCGTGCCGCGCCATCTGACACCGCGCCGCCGAAACGCTTTCGGCATGTAACAACTTGGCATCGAGTAAACCAGGACAAACGGCCCGTTTGCTTACACGATGTCGATCTTCTGTGCGTCGAGCGTGGCCGCAAGGACACGATCCGGTACCAACCCCTTATCGGCTGGTTTCCGGCTAGTGAGACAGCCCGCTAGTGTCGCGCCATCGGTGACCCCCGTCACCGCGTATGTCCGTACCCCAAGGACGAGGTGAAGCACCATGCGTGCAGCAAGGCCCAAGGCCGCTATCGCGGTCGTTGCGGTCGCGGCCCTCGCGGTAGCCGGCTGTGCCGAGAGCGATCGCGGCGATGAGGGCTCTGGCCAGAGCACCAAAGACACCCTGGTCTTCGGCACCGCCGGAGATCCCAAGGTGCTCGACCCGGCCCTCGCCAGCGACGGTGAGTCGCTGCGTGTCGCCCGCCAGATGTACGAGACCCTGGTCAAGCCCGAGGAGGGCGGCACGAAGGTCACCCCCGGTCTGGCCGAGAGTTGGACGCCGGACTCCACCGGCACCGTCTGGACCTTCAAGCTCCGGTCCGGGGTGAAGTTCCACGATGGTACGGACTTCAATGCCGAGGCCGTCTGCGTCAACTTCAACCGGTGGTACAACTCCACGGGCCTGATGCAGAGCGCGGACGTCACCGCCTACTGGCAGGACGTCATGGGCGGCTTCGCCAAGAACGAAAACCCCGACCTTCCGCCGAGCCTCTTCAAGTCGTGCACGGCCAAGGACGCGACGACCGTCGACCTCGCGTTCACGGCGGTGTCCAGCAAGATCCCGGCCGCCCTGATGCTGCCCTCGTTCTCGATCAGCAGCCCGAAGGCGCTCCAGGAGTTCGACGCCAGCAACATCAGCGGCACCGCCGACGACATCAAGTACCCGTCGTACGCGACCGAGCACCCGACCGGCACCGGGCCGTTCAAGTTCAAGTCGTGGAACGTCGCGGACAAGACGCTGACGATCGAGCGCAACGACGACTACTGGGGCACCAAGGCGAAGCTCAAGACGCTGGTCTTCCGCACGATCTCCGACGAAAACGCGCGCAAGCAGGCGCTGCGTTCCGGCGACATCCAGGGCTACGACCTGGTCGGTCCCGCCGACGTCGAGCCGCTCAAGGGTGAGGGCTTCAACGTGCTGACCCGGCCGGCGTTCAACATCCTCTATCTGGCCATCAACCAGAAGGGCAACCCGAAGCTCGCTGACCTCCGGGTGCGCCAGGCGATCGCGTACGCGTTGAACCGCAAGGCCCTCGTCGACTCGAAGATGCCGCCGGGCGCCGAGGTGGCGGCAAACTTCATGCCGCCCACGGTGGAGGGCTACAACGACCAGGTCACCAAGTACGACTACAACCTGGACAAGGCCAAGCAGCTGCTGGCCGAGGCCGGCGCGTCCAACCTGACGCTGCGTTTCCACTACCCGACCGAGGTCACCCGGCCGTACATGCCGAACCCGAAGGACATCTTCGAGCTCCTCTCGGCCGACCTGACGGCCGCCGGCATCAAGGTGGAGGGCATCCCGCTGAAGTGGACGCCGGACTACCTCAACACCACCACCTCGGGCAGCAAGCACGACCTGCACCTGCTGGGCTGGACCGGTGACTACGGCGACGGCTACAACTTCATCGGCACCTTCTTCGGCCGCCCGAAGGACGAGTGGGGCTTCAACAACAAGGCCCTGTTCGACAAGTTCGCGCAGGCTGACAGCACCGCGGACGCGACCGCGCGGTACGCGCTCTACAAGGAGCTCAACGCCGACATCATGAACTTCCTGCCCGGCGTGCCGATCTCCCACTCGCCTCCCGCCCTTGTCCTCGGTAAGGACGTGACCGGCGTCAAGGCCAGCCCGCTCACGGATGAGCGGTACGCCACCGCCGAGTTCAAGTCCTGAAACATATAGATAGGAACGCGTGGGCGGGCACTCACCAGGTGCCCGCCCGCGCGGCCCTCTTCAACCGCCGAGGCGCCCGTGTTCCGATTCATCGTCAGACGGCTGTTGCAGCTGGTACCCACGCTGTTCGGCCTCTCGATCCTGCTCTTCATCTGGCTGCACCGCCTGCCGGGCGGTCCGGAGACCGCGCTCCTCGGTGAGCGCGGCACACCCGAGTCGCGCGCCGCGATCCGGGAAAGCCTGGGTCTGAACGAGCCGATATTCATCCAGTACGGCCGCTTCGTGAAACGGCTCGTCCAGCTCGACCTGGGCACGTCGATTTCCACGAAGCGCGCGGTGACCACCGAATTCCTACAGCGCTTCCCCGGCACCGTCGAGCTGACCGTCACGGCCATGGTCATCGCGATCGGCCTGGGCATCCCGCTCGGCTACCTCGCCGCCCGCCGCCGCGGCTCGTTTCTCGACCAGGCCTCGGTGGGCGGTTCGCTGCTCGGCACCTGCATACCGATCTTCTTCCTGGCGTACGTGCTGAAGGCGATCTTCGCGGAAAACCTCGGCTGGTTCCCCACGATCGGCCGGCAGGACCCGACGATCGAGGCCACCCACATCACAAACTTCTTCGTGCTCGACGGCCTCCTCACCCGGGAGTGGGATGCGGCCGGCGACGCGATCTGGCATCTGGTCCTGCCCGGCATCGCGCTGGCGAGCATCCCGCTCGCGATCATCGTGCGGATCACCCGGGCGAGCGTGCTCGAGGTGCTCGGCGAAGACTTCGTGCGCACCGCTGAGGCAAAGGGCCTGACCGAGCGCACCGTGCGCCGCCGCCACGTGCTGCGCAACGCGATGCTGCCGGTGGCCACCTCGATCGGCCTCCTGACCGGCCTCCTCCTCTCCGGCGCGGTGCTGACCGAGACGGTCTTCGCGTTCAGCGGGATCGGCTCGTTCATCAAGGACGCGATCAGCAACCTGGACTACCCGGTGCTGATGGGCTTCATCATGATCATCGCGGTGATCTTCGCGCTGGTGAACCTGTTGGTCGACATCTCGTACAGCCTGATCGACCCGAGGGTGAGGGTCCGATGACACTTGCTCCCGGCAAGAAGAAAGAAAAGCTGGACCGGCTCTCCGAGCTGTCCGCCGTACGTGACGACGAGCAGGGCGTCAGCCTCTGGCGGGAGGCGATGCGGCGGCTGCGGCGTAACCCCGCGGCCATCGTGGGCGCCGCGATTCTGGCGATCTTCGTGCTGGTCGCCGTCGTAGGACCGTTCCTGGTTCCGTACGACCCGGTCGACCAGTCGGGCATCCGCGAAGGCGTGATCAAGCCTGGTTCGATCCCGGGTTCGTCGGCGGAGCACTGGCTCGGGTACGACCACCAGGGACGCGACGAGTTCAGCCGGCTGATCGTGGGCGCCCGGCAGACGTTGATCGTGGGCATCATCTCCACGCTCATCGGCCTGACGATCGGCGTGCTGATCGGCGGCGTCGCCGGCGCCGCGGCCGGCCTCGGCGGCCGGTGGGGCCGGCTTGTCGACAGCGTCCTGATGCGGTTCATCGACATGCTCCTCTCGCTGCCGGGCCTGCTGCTCGCGGTGAGCGTGGCGGCGTTGCTCGGGCCGAGTCTCGTCACCGTGATGATCGCGGTCGGCATGGTGTCGGTGCCGATCTTCGCCCGCCTCCTGCGCGGGTCGATGATCGCGCAGGCCAACCGCGACTACGTGCTGGCGGCCAGCTCGCTCGGTGTGCGCAACTCGAAGATCGCGATCAGCCACATCGTGCCGAACTCCCTGGCGCCGGTGATCGTCCAGGCGACCCTCACGCTCGCCACGGCCATCATCGAGGTCGCGGCGCTGTCGTTCCTCGGCCTCGGCAACCCCGACTCGACCCAGCCGGAGTGGGGCCTGATGCTCGCCGACGCGCAGGTCTATCTCGACGTGCGCCCCGGGCTGGCGATCTACCCCGCACTCGGCATCATCATCACGGCGCTGGGCTTCACGCTCCTCGGCGAGGCGATGCGCGAAGCCCTCGACCCCAAGCTGCGGAGGTGAGGTGACCGATGGCGCTTCTCGATGTAAAGGACCTGTCGGTCACCTTCGCCCGGCGGGGCCAGCGCACCGTGCACGCGGTCGACGGCGTCTCGTTCAATGTGGACGCTGGCGAGGTGGTCGGCCTGGTCGGCGAGTCCGGCTGCGGTAAGAGCGTGACGTCGCTGGCCCTGATGGGGCTGCTGCCCCGGCAGCGCGGCGTCGAGGTCCGTGGATCAGCCGACTTCGACGGCACCGACCTGCTCGCGCTCGACCAGAGGTCGATGCGCGACGTGCGCGGCCGCGACATCGCGATGGTCTTCCAGGACCCGCTCTCCTCGCTCAACCCGGTCCTCCCGATCGGCATCCAGGTCACCGAGGTGCTGGTCCGCCACCGCGACATGAGTGGCGACGCCGCCCGCAAGGAGGCCGCGGAGCTGCTCGACCGGGTCGGCATCCCCGACCCGAAGCGGCGCCTGAAGGAGTACCCGCACCAGCTCTCCGGCGGTATGCGGCAGCGCGCGCTGATCGCGATGGCGGTGGCCTGCCAGCCCCGGCTGCTCATCGCGGACGAGCCCACCACCGCGCTCGACGTCACCATCCAGGCCCAGATCCTGGAGCTGCTCAAGGAGTTGGTACGCGACTCGGGCACCGCGCTCATGATGATCACGCACGACCTGGGCGTGGTCGCCGGCATGTGCGACACGATCAATGTGCTCTACGCCGGCCGGGTGGTCGAGACCGCGCGCCGCAAGGAGCTGTTCGCCGAGCGGCGGCACCCGTACACGGTGGGCCTCTTGGGGTCGATCCCGCGTCTCGACGCGGGCCGCGGCGAAAAACTCACGCCGATCCGCGGCTCCGTGCGCGACGTGCTGCCGTGGCCGGACGGCTGTGCCTTCGCGCCCCGCTGCGACCGCAGGGTCGACGCCTGCGTCGGCGAGCCGCCCCCGATGATCCCCACGCACACCGGGCACGAGTACCGGTGCGTCAACCCGGTCCCTCCGCCGTCGCCAGAGAAGGCACAGTCATGACCGAAACGCTGGTGGAGGTGCGCGGCCTCAAGGTGCACTTCCCGATCACCACGGGTGTGTTCTTCGACCGGGTGGTCGGCCACGTGAAGGCCGTCGACGGCGTCGACCTGACCGTCCCGCGCGGCCAGACGTACGGCCTCGTCGGCGAGTCGGGCTGCGGCAAGTCCACGCTCGGCCGGGCGATCCTCCAGCTCACCCCGCCGACCGCGGGCGAGGTGCGGTTTGACGGCGTGGAGCTGACCAAGCTGCCGGCCGCCAAGATGCGCGGCATGCGGCGGCGCATGCAGATGATCTTCCAAGACCCGATGTCGAGCCTGGACCCCCGGCAAAACGTCGAGTCGATCCTCACCGAAGGCCTTGGCGCACACGGCATCGGCGCCGGCCGCACCGAGCGACGCGAGATCATCAACAAGACCCTGGACGCGGTCGGCCTGCCACACTGGGCGCTGTCCCGCTACCCGCACGAGTTCTCCGGCGGCCAGCGGCAGCGGATCGGCATCGCCCGCGCGCTGGTGCTCGGACCGGAGCTGATCGTGGCCGACGAGCCGGTCTCCGCGCTCGACGTCTCGATCCAGGCCCAGGTCATCAACCTCCTCGACGAGCTCCAGGAGGAGCTGGGCCTGACCTACCTGGTGATCGCGCACGACCTCGCCGTGGTGCGCCACATCTCCGACGTGGTCGGCGTGATGTACCTTGGCGCGCTGGTCGAGGAGGCGCCGAGTGACCGGCTGTACCGCGAGCCGCTGCACCCGTACACGCGCGCGCTGATGTCCGCCGTGCCGGTGCCCGACCCGGAGATCGAAGACCGCCGCGAACGGATCCTGCTCGCCGGCGATCTCCCCTCCCCGGCCAACCCACCGCACGGCTGCCGCTTTCACACCCGCTGCCCATGGGCCCAGCCCACCCGCTGCGCCGACGAGCGGCCAGTGCTGCGCGACATCGGCGGCACGAAGGTGGCCTGCCACTGGGCGGAGCAGATCGCCTCGGGCGCACTGCGGGCGCACGAGGTGAAGGTGCAGCTGGTCCGCCCCGGCGACGAGGGCGAGGCCCCAAGCGTGGTCTCCGCACCAAGCGAACCCGGGTCGTACGTCTAGCCGGGCGTCTACAAACGTTGGCGGGCTTTGCCGGCCCCGGGGGAGCGGTTGGTCAGTGTGTCTCGCCCTTCGTGAAACACCCGGAGACAGATTTGCCCACGTCCGCGTCAGCTGTAGGCCGTTTGCTCCCGCGGGCACCGCTCCCGACCGGCGGCTCGTAGACCGAGCCGAAACCCCCGGCCGTCCACTGCCGGGCCCGCGGTGCAAGACCATGCCCGCCCGCACAGGGTGGGCCGGCCTCGCCGGCCGCTGTCTGTGACGCAGCGTCAGCAGGCTCAGGTGAGAAATTCTCGAATCTTGAGCGGCGCGCACGGCGGCGGCGGTTACCCAGGGGGACGAAGCCCTGTTCTCGATCTCTCGTCGCCTGTTCAGCAACAGGCATTGTGGACAAACACCGCTGCACCGCGTCGCGACGGGCCCGCGCATCCGCCGAGGCAGAGGGGTGACCGCGTCCAAACGCGAGGGTGAGCCGCGGGAGCAGCGGACCAGAGGCCTGGACCACGACGAACATCGCGGTAGCCAATTTCTTATCGAACCAAAGCCTTCATGGCCAGACGTGACGGGACCGCGACCCGTGGTCACGATCCTGGCTCTGCCCGGACGGGCTTGAACGGCGGACCCGGCAGCGGAGGCCGGGGATCTCGGCGAGCCCTGCGAGCCGCCGGCCGGAGCGGTGCCCGCGGGAGCGAACGGTCTTCAGCTGACGCGGACGCGGGCAATGAAGCCCTGTTCTGGACCTTTCCGGCAGTCGTTCGTCCTAAACCAGGGCTAGCGTGCCTCCATGGCTGACTTCCAGCGCGCCGACATGCGTGACTCGCGCTTCGGGCGGGTCGACCTCAGCGGCTCTGACTTCCGCACCGTCGACCTGAGCGGCGCCCGGTTCCGCGCCGTCGATCTCAGCAGGGTCGAGATGAAGAATGTCGACCTTGTCGACGCGGACATCTACGGCGACATCCAGGGCCTGACGATCAACGGTGTCGACATCGCCCCGTTGGTGGACGCGGAGTTGGACCGCCGCGACCCGGAACGCGCCAAGATGCGGCCCACCGATCCGGCCGGCTTCCGGGAGGCGTGGGACATCGTCGAGCGGCTGTGGCAAGGCACCGTGGAGCGGGCGCGCAAGCTCGATCCGGCGTTGCTGCACGAGTCGGTCGGCGGCGAGTGGTCGTTCATCGAGACGCTGCGCCACCTTGCCTTTGCCACCGACTCCTGGGTCCGGCGGGCGATCCTCGGCGATCCGTCGCCCTGGCATCCGCTCGATCTGCCGTGGGACGAGATGCCTGACACACCTGGCGTGCCGCGTGACCGTACCGTCCGGCCCTCACTCGACACGGTCCTGGAGCTGCGTCGCGATCGGATGTCGTCGGTCCGCCGGTTCGTCGACGGGCTTACCGCCGAGACGCTGGATGGCCACACCAAGCCGGTCGAGGGGCCGGGTTGGCCGGAGCCGCGCAGCTACCCGGTCCGCGAATGCCTGCTGGTGGTGCTCAACGAGGAGTGGGAGCACCGCCGCTACGCCGAGCGCGACCTCGCCGCCCTGGAGGCCTAACTGCGGCCGTCGAGCGCGGCGTCCAGACGCGACGTGAAGTCGTCGGGCAGCTCGCCGTCGTTGTCCAGCGCCTCGTTTACGCCGGCCCGGAACGTCCTGCTGAATTGCGCGTAATGCGGTGTCACCGGGCGGGGGCGGGCGATGCGCAGGGCGGACAGCAGCGTCTGCGCGTACGGGTACCGCTCCTTGACGCTGCCGTCGTGATAGACGAGCTCGCGGGTCGCGGCGAAGCCTCCGCGTTCGAAGAGGATCTGTTGGCTGCGAGGGCTGGTCAGAAACCGGATCAGCGCCTTGGCGGCCACCGGCTGGTCGGTGCTGTTGGCGATCGCGAGGTTTTGGCCGCCGAGCACGCTCGGGCCGGGCAGTGGCACCACGTCGTACTTGATGGACGAGGTCTCGCTCGTCTCCAGGTCGCGGAGGGCGAGCGGCCAGTTGCGCATGAAGAGGAGGCGGCCTTCGCGGAACGTCCGGGTGGTTTCGGCCTCGTCGTAGGAGCGGGCCTCGCGGTCGATGAGTTGCGGATTCGTGCGTGCCAGTCCGGTGGCGAGACCGCGCAGTCCCTCGCGGGCCTCGGGTGAGTCGACGACCACGTTTCCGCCGCGGTCGACGACGTCTCCGCCGGCCGCCCAGATCGCTTCGAGCGCGTTGACCGTGAGGCCTTCGTAGTCGGCTAGCTGGCCGCCATATCCGGCGGCGGGCTGCTTGTCGTCCGGGAGTGCGTCGAACGCCTCGGTGATGTAGTTGGTGAGCTGTGACCAGCCCGTAGGCGGTTCGAGGTCGTCGACGAGGTCGGAGCGGTAATAGAGCAGGCCGGCATTCGTGTAGAAGGGCAGTGCCCACAGCTTTCCGGCCCAGCGGCACGTTTCCAACGGCTGCGTGAGAAAGCCGTCCAGCTCATCATCGGATACCGGCATCTCGTGGATGAAACCGCGGTCGGCGAATTCGGCCACCCAGGGCACGTCGAGGCTGAATATGTCCACGTCGCTCTTGCTCGCCTCGGCCTGGCCCACAATTTGGCTGTAGTGGTCGTCGGCGACTCCGCGCAGCTCCCGAAACTCCGCCTTGTGCTTCGGATGCGTCGCGTTCCACTGCTCCACGAGCGCGAGCTGCTGCTTGCCGATGCTCTCGTCGAAGCTGCTGAGGATGACGATCGTGCCGTCTTCCATCGGCTTGCCGCCGCCGCGATCGGCCAGGTAGTTGGCGCCGACCAGCGTGAGGGCCGTGCCCGCGGCCACGCCGGCGGCGAAGCCGGACCAGAGCCGGCCGCTGCGTACGGCGGGCCGCAGCCAGCCAAAGGGCGACATGTCAGGACCCTCCCCACAGCGACCTGAAGAGGTCTTCGAGCACCGTGTCCATGCTCCTCAGCTCGGAGTCGAAGCAGGCGCCGCCGGTGCCGTCCGCGAGGTCGGCCAGGCCCTGACGCGAACAGCTCGCCGCGCCGACGGCCACCACGAAGACGCGTACCTGCCGGGCGCGGGCGTCGTCACGGAGCTTGCCCTCGGTGAGTGTCGCGTTCTGGTCCTGGCCGTCGGTCAGGACGACCACCGCGGCGGCGCGGTTGTCGTCGCTCGCGCCAACGGACCGTACCGCCTGCCGCATCACCTCGTAGAGCGGGGTGGGACCGCCCGGGCGCACGGTGCGGAGCGCGCGGGCGGCGGCGTCGCGACGAGCGGGCGCGCCGGCCGGGCCGATCGGCACGAGAGTGCGCGCGGTGCCCGGGGTGCCCGGGTAGACCCACAGGCCGAACTCGTCGCGTTCGCCCAGATAGGACAGCGCGGTGTTGGCGCCCTCGGCGGCGACCCCGAAACGCGTCGCTCTGGCGCCGGGCACCGCGAGGCCCATCGAGCCGGAGGCGTCGAGCACCAGCAGCACGCGGCTGTGGCGGGCGGCGCGCCGCTGGGTTTCCAGCACCGCCTCGACGGTCGGCTCCGCCGGCAGCGCCCGGGCCTTAGGCGCCGAGCCGAGAGCGGGCACGGCTCCGAACCGCCGGCTCACCGGGTCGCTGATCGTGGTGCGCTGCGGGCGCAGGCCCAGCGCGAGGAGGACGGATCGGCCGCCGGGCGACTTCAGCCACGCCGTGAACGCGTCCGCCGCCGCCCGCTGGGCGGATGAGGTGTCGGCCCAGCGGATCGCCACCACCGGATGGTCGAGAGTGAACGTGTCGGCCGGGTAGAAAGCCGTCAGGATCCGCTCCTCGGGCAGCGGGGCGCCGGCAGAGGTGCATCGCGCGCCGAGTGCGGCGCCCTGGTTGAACCGCACCATCGCCTGCTCGGTCACGATCACCGCGGTGGGCGACACCCCTTCCCTGCGGTGCTGGCACAGCAGGCTCGCCTCGGTGCCGAGCGTGTAGTGGCCCTCGTCGAGACCGCGGGCCAGCTGCTGCTCCACCGTCCGCAGCCGGCCGAGGGGTGCCAGGCGATCGGGCTGACCCTCCTTCGTGTACAGGGCGACGGTGGCGAGCCGGCCGACCGTCGAGACGCCCGGGTCGGGCCGCGCCAGCCCCCAATCCCGATCGCCCGCCATCTCGATCAGCTCGGACCATGTGCGGCCGTGGCGCGCACCGTCGACCTCGCGTGCCGCCTCCCCGGCGGGCACGGCCAAGACGATCGGGGTCGAGGCCACCACCGTCGTGGTCACTGCCACGAGACGATCCGTGGAACCGGCGAGAGCCTCGCTCACGTGCAGAGCGGAGCCGGGCAGCCAGAGGTCCGGCCGGGGATACGCGCCACCGTCCACAGTGGGCCAACCGTTGTGGAGCAGCTCGCGTGCCTCGTCAGGCGGCTCGGCGTAGACGTGCATCCGCACCGCCGGGCAGCCGTGGTGTTCGTGCGCCGTGTGCCGCTGGTACTCGTCGGCGAGGCGCCTGGTCGACTCGAGGCCCTCCGGGGTCGCGAGCACCCGCACCATCGTGGGGTGGTCGCAGCCCGACCACCACACGCCGGCCGCATCGGCCCAGCCCGGCGCGCGCGGCACCACCGTCCAGACAAGGGTGCCGGTGATCAGCACGGCCAGCCCGGCCAGCACGATCCTCCGCCGGGTCACGATCCGCCGTCGCGGCGGACCCTCGGAAGGCGGCTTGCCGGCGCTGACAAAGCCGGTCGTGGAAAGGACCAGAATCAACGCGCCAATGACCAGCGCGACCCACCGAAACGGGTTGGAGGGCGTGCCCGTGGAAATCGTGACCGCGACCGTCGCCAAGACCCCGGCGAGCAAATAGAGGGCCTTTTTCAGCGGAGGAGGCGGGTCGGCGGGCAACCACTGCTCCTCTCCGCGAGGCCGCGATCATGATCGACGATGTCACCGCAAACGATAGTCCAATTGCGCATCCCGCTATTGACGCTGGTCTCAGCCCGGGGATTTCGGCTCCCCCCGCGAGCCGGGAGCGGTGTCTGCGGGAGCTGGCGGTGGGCAAGATCTGCGAGGGTGACGCAGTCGTGGTGTGCCTCGAGATGGAGTTTGCCCCGGGCCCGGGTCAGCTGCGGGCCGCTGCCAGGTCCGCGTCGCAAGCCCACCGGGGGTCGGACCTTCCCGGATGGCTGCCGCGGGGTCGGTGCGCCGCTTGGTGACACGGCGTGGATCTCGAAGTCCGGCCCCCGACGTTGGTAACGCTGCGTCAGGATGTTGCAGGTAGGGGCGTGGAACTCACCTGGGGGACTTGTCGCGCGGACCTGGCAGTGGACGGCCGGGGATTTCGGCTCGCCCTGGCGAGCCGCCGGCCGGGAACGGTGCCCGCGGGAGCATGCGGTCCGCAGCTGACGGGGACCTGGGAAAAATTCTGTCTCGGATTTGACCGTGCATTGTGGCCAGGCTCGCCAACCCCCGACCGCGAAAGCTCACTAGTGTCGTGGGTTATGGCGGGGAGGGACTGGGTCCGGTGGCACGAGGCGTACGAGGATCCGGCGTCGTCGCTGTCCAGACGCCTCGATGCCGTCCAGCAGCAGATCCGGTCTGCCCTCGATCGGCGCCCACCCGGGCCGATCCGCGTGGTTAGCATGTGCGCCGGTCAAGGGCGCGACATCCTCGGCGTGCTCGCCGACCATCCGCGCCGCACGGACGTCACCGGACGCCTCGTCGAGCTCGATCCGCAAAACGCGGAAGCCGCCCGGCGCCCGGCACCCGCCGGCATCGAGGTGCTCGTCGGCGACGCGGCGGACACCGCCAACTACGCGGGCGCGGTCCCCGCCGACATCGTGCTGGTCTGCGGCGTCTTCGGCAACATCAGCGACGGCGACATACACCGCACGATCGACCACCTGCCCGGCTTCTGCGCGGCGGGCGCCACCGTCGTCTGGACCCGCCACCGCGAGCCACCCGACCTCGTGCCGACGATCTGCGACTGGTTCGAGGCCGCCGGCTTCAGCGCGCTCTGGGTTTCCGACCGCGAAGCGGGCTTCGGCGCCGGTGCGCACGTCTACAACGGCCCGCCCGCGGAGCTGCCGGCCGGCGAGCGACTGTTTACCTTCGACCGGTGACGCGCACCCTGCTCAGCGGCTCGCCAGCTCGGCGGCGAGCAGCTCGGCGATCTGGGCGGTATTAAGCGCGGCGCCCTTGCGCAGGTTGTCACCGGTGACGAAGAGGTCGAGCGCGCGCGGGTCGTCCATCGAGCGGCGCAGCCGCCCCACCCACGACGGGTCGGTGCCGACCGCGTCGATCGGCATCGGAAACTCGCCCGCCGCCGGGTCGTCGACAAGGATCACGCCGGGCGCGTTGCGCAGCGCCTCGCGGGCACCCTCGGCGTCGACCTCGGTGCCGAAGACCGCGTGCACGGCCACCGAGTGGCCGGTCACCACCGGCACCCGCACGCAGGTGGCCGAGACCTTGAGGTCGGGCAGGCCGAGGATCTTGCGCGACTCGTTGCGGATCTTCAGCTCTTCGGAGGACCAGCCGGCCTCCTTGAGCGAACCGGCCCACGGCACCACATTGAGCGCGAGCGGCGCCGGGAACGGGCCGAGGTCGTCGCCGACCGCCTGCCGCACATTGCCCGGACGCCCTCCCAACACCCGATCTCCCGCGACCTTCGCAAGCTGGTCGTGCAGCGTGTCCACACCGGCCTGGCCGGCACCGGAGACGGCTTGATACGAGGCGAGCACCAGCTCGCGCAAGCCATATTCGCGGTGGAGCGGAGCGACCGCCACGATCATGTTGAGCGTGGTGCAGTTGGCGTTGGCGATGATGCCCTTGGGCCGGTTACGCAGCTGCTCCGGGTTGATCTCCGGGACGACCAGCGGCACGTCCTTGTCCATCCGGAACGCGCCGGAATTGTCCACCGCGACCGCACCGCGGGACACCGCGATCGGCGCCCACTCGGCGGAGATCTCGTCGGGCACGTCGAACATCGCGACGTCGACACCGTCGAACACCTCGGGTGTGAGGGCCTGGACGGTCAGCTCCTCGCCACGACACTGGAGCTTGCGGCCGGCCGACCTGGCGGAGGCGATGACGCGGATCTCGCCCCACACGTTGCGGCGGGAGGAGAGCAGATCGCACATCACGGTGCCGACCGCACCGGTGGCGCCGACAACGGCGAGCGTTGGCATCGGCATGCCTACCTCCCCGTCCCGGCGTACACGACCGCTTCTTCCGCACCACCCAGGTCGAACGCGGCGTGCACAGCGCGCACGGCGGCGTCCAGGTCGGTGTCGCGACAGACCACGGAAACCCGGATCTCCGATGTGGAGATCATCTCGATGTTGACGCCGGCCTCGCCGAGCGACGCGAAGAACTTGGCGGCCACGCCCGGGTGCGAGCGCATCCCGGCGCCGACCAGCGACACCTTGCCGACGTGGTCGTCGTACAGCAGGCCCTTGAACTTGACCTTCTCCTGCACCTTGCTCAGCGCGGCCATCGCGGTCGGCCCGTCCGTCTTCGGCAGGGTGAACGAGATGTCGGTGCGGCCGGTCCCTTCGGTAGAGACGTTTTGCACGATCATGTCGATGTTGGTCTCGGCGTCGGCCACCGTCTGGAAGATGTGGGCGGCGGCGCCAGGCTCGTCCGGAACGGCGACGATCGTGATCTTCGCCTCGCTACGGTCGTGAGCGACCCCGGTGATCAGTGCTTGCTCCACGGGAAGGTCCTCCATCGATCCGGTGACCATGGTGCCGGTGTTGTGCGAGTACGACGAGCGGACATGTATGGGCAATCCGGCCCGCCGTGCGTATTCCACGCTGCGCAAGTGCAGCACCTTCGCACCGCATGCGGCCAGTTCCAGCATCTCTTCGTACGTGATCTGCTTGATGTGACGAGCGTTGGCAACGATCCGCGGGTCTGCCGTGAACACGCCGTCGACGTCGGTGTAGATCTCGCAGACGTCTGCCCGCAGGGCGGCGGCCAGCGCGACCGCGGTGGTGTCGGAGCCGCCCCGCCCCAGCGTGGTGATGTCTTTGGTGTCCTGCGAGACGCCCTGGAAGCCGGCGACGATCGCGATCGCGCCCTCGTCGAGCGCGCCGCGCAGGCGGCCCGGCGTCACGTCGATGATCCGCGCCTTGCCGTGCACCGATGTGGTGATCACGCCAGCCTGCGAGCCGGTGTAGGACCGAGCCTCGAAGCCGAGATTGTGGATCGCCATGGCGAGCAGCGCCATCGAGATGCGCTCGCCCGAGGTCAGCAGCATGTCGAGCTCGCGGCCGGCCGGCACCGGGCTCACCTGGTGAGCGAGGTCGAGCAGCTCGTCGGTGGTGTCACCCATCGCCGAAACGACCACGACGACGTCGTCGCCCGCCTTGCGGCTGGCCACGATCCGCTCAGCGACCCGCTTGATCCGCTCCGCGTCCGAGACCGACGAACCGCCGTACTTCTGCACGACGAGTGCCACGGCAGCCGCGCTCCTTTCCACATCGTCATCTACGTGCCAACGCCGCCGGTCCGAGGCCGGCGGCGCCGCGTAAGACGACACCAGGTTACCGGCGCCCTGTGACGGTACGAACACGCGATCCCAGCATCCGGCCGGCAGGACACGCGCGCGCCCGGCGTGTCACCCGCTCCGCCCCGGCCCGGACACGAGAATGTGAACGTGTATACGCGCGGAATCGCCGGCACCGCGGCCCTCCTCGGGCTCGTCGCACTGACCGCGTGCGGCTCCGACGAGCCGGCGCCCGAGCAGGAGGCGCCGATCACCACGCCGCCCACCGGCGCACCGGACGCCCGGGTGCAGCTCGCCGGGCTCGCGGCGGCCGCACAGGACCGCAAGATCACCGCGCTCTACACCTGGTCGGCGCCGGGCCGCTCAGACCGCACGGTCGTGCTGACCTCCGCCGCCGACGGCAGCTGGCGGGTAGACGTGCCGTCCGGCGCGCTCGGCGGCACGGCCGACGTCTCGATCGCGCAAAACGCCGAAGGCCTCTTCCAGTGCGCGCTCCCTTCGGCCGAGCGGCCCGTGCAGCCGGCCTGCGTGCGGGTCGCCGACCCGGACGGCGCGCTCGACCGGGGCATCGACCCGCGGGTGCAGCACCCGTTCACCGACTGGCGAAAGGTGCTGACCGACCGCACCGCGCCGCTGTCCGTCTCGACCGCGCAGCTTTTGCCGGGTGCCAGCGGCGCGTGCTTCTCCGTCGAGACCACCACCGCGTCGGTCGACGCGCCCATCGACGCCGGCATCTACTGCTACGCCCCGGACGGCACGCTCACCGGGGCGAAGGTGAGCTTCGGCACGCTCCTGCTCGCCGGCGCGCCATCCGCCGCGCCGCCGGCGATCGCCTTGCCCGGCCCGGTGGTGGCTCAGGAGCCGCTGGGGATGGCGGCCCCACCGTCGCCAACCGTCACCCCATCGGTGACTCCGTCCGCGTGAACTCTGAGTGGATCACCGGACACGCCGGGTGACCCCCCAAGTGGTGACGGAGCGTCCGATACGGCACACTCGGCGCCATGTCCGAGCTACACCCCTTGCTCGCGACCCGGTGGAGCCCGCTCGCCTTCGACCCGGTCGCCGTGCTGTCCGACGACGATGTCAGCTCTTTGCTCGAGGCGGCCCGGTGGGCGCCATCGGTCGCCAACAGCCAGCCGTGGCGGTTCGCCGTCGGCCGGCGTAACGAGGAGACGTACAAGCGGATCCTGGAAAACCTCTCCACCCAGTGCCAGCACTGGGCCGGTAACGCCTCGGCGCTCCTCGTCGCGGCTCACCTCGATCACGCGACGCTGCCCCACGCGGTGTACGACCTGGGGCAGGCCGTGGCGCATCTCACGGTGCAGGCGACGGCGCTGCGGCTGCACGTCCACCAGATCACCGACTTCGATGCCGCCGGCCTCCGCGCCGACCTCGAACTCGCCGATGACCTGCGCCCTTCGGTCGTCGTAGCGGTGGGGCGGGTGGGTGACCCGGCCATGCTCCCGCCCGAGCTTCGAGTCTGGGAGACGGCCCTGCGCACCCGCGTCCCCGTCGCCGAGCTCTTGGTAAACCAGGTTCCCATCACCTAGAGTGTCGTTTGTCATGTGGCAGGCGCTCCTTCTTCGCCGCCGCGACGAGGCCCTCTAGGCCGGCACCTCGTCGCGGAGTTTGGCGTGTGCGCCGGCTTTCTTGTCCGGATCCTCCACCGCCCATGACTCCCAGGAGCGTTTCGCAATGTCTGCCGGCAGCGTTCAAGATCAAAATCCCATCGCTCGGCAGCGGCCCAGCCGCATGCCATACCAGCGTTATCAGCCGTACCACCAGCAGTTCTCCATCGAGCTGCCCGACCGCCAGTGGCCCACCCGCCGCGTCGAAGTAGCGCCCCGCTGGTGCGCGGTCGACCTCCGCGACGGCAACCAGGCACTGATCGACCCGATGTCCCCCGAGCGCAAGCGGCGGATGTTCCAGCTGCTGGTGCAGATGGGGTACAAGGAGATCGAAGTCGGGTTTCCGGCGGCCAGCCAGACCGACTTCGAGTTCGTACGCCAGCTCGTCGAGCAGGATCTGATCCCCGACGACGTCACGATCCAGGTGCTGACCCAGTGCCGCGAGCACCTGATCGACCGCACCTTCGAGTCACTGCGCGGGGCAAAGCGGGCGATCGTCCACTTCTACAACTCGACCTCCACGCTCCAGCGCCGCGTGGTCTTCGGCCTCGACCGGCCGGGCATCACCGCGATCGCCACCGACGGCGCGCGGATGTGCCAGAAGTACGCCGAGATCCACACCCCGGACACCGAGATCTTCTACGAGTACTCGCCGGAGTCGTACACGGGCACCGAGCTCGACTACGCGCTGGAGATTTGCGGCGCGGTCATCGACGTCGTCGACCCGACGCCCGACCGCCCGCTGATCGTCAACCTGCCGGCCACCGTCGAGATGGCCACCCCCAACGTGTACGCCGACTCGATCGAGTGGATGCACCGCCACCTGCCCCGGCGCAGCAGCGTCGTGCTGAGCCTGCACCCGCACAACGACCGCGGCACCGGCGTGGCCGCCGCCGAGCTGGGCCTGCTGGCCGGCGCGGATCGCATCGAGGGGTGTCTTTTCGGCAACGGTGAGCGCACCGGCAACGTCGACCTGGTGACGCTGGGCCTCAACCTCTTCTCCCAGGGCATCGACCCGCAGATCGACTTCACCGAGATCGACGAGATCAAGCGGACGGTGGAGTACTGCAACCAGCTGCCGGTGCACGAGCGCCACCCGTACGCGGGCGACCTTGTGTACACGGCGTTCTCCGGTTCACACCAGGATGCGATCAAGAAGGGCTTCGACGCGCTGGCCCTCGACGCGGCGGCCGCCGGCGTGACGATCGACAAGCACGAGTGGGCGGTGCCCTACCTGCCGATCGACCCCAAGGACCTGGGCCGCAGCTACGAGGCCGTGATCCGGGTCAACTCGCAGTCCGGCAAGGGCGGCGTGGCGTACATCATGAAGGAAGAGCACCACCTCGACATGCCCCGGCGGCTCCAGATCGAGTTCTCCGGCGTGGTGCAGCAGTTCACCGACGCCGAGGGCGGCGAGGTCGAGCCCGGCCGCATGTGGGACATCTTCGCGACGGAGTACCTGGTCGACCACCAGGAGGAGCCGGCGCTGGGCATGCACACGTACGCCACGTCCACTGTGGAGGGCAAGGTCGAGATCGAGGCCGACGTGACCTTCCGCGGCGAGCGGCGCGCGCTCGTGGCGGTCGGCAACGGCCCGATCAACGCGTACGTCAACGCGCTTCAGACCGTCGACATCCAGGTACGCGTGCTCGACTACGCCGAGCACGCGATGTCCGCGGGTGGCGACGCCCAGGCCGCCGCGTACGTGGAGTGCGAAGTGGACGGCCGCACGGTGTGGGGCGTCGGCCTCGACGCCAACATCGTCACCGCCTCGATGAAGGCCGTGACAAGCGCAGTCAACCGCGCCCGCTAGGAGCGACGCGCTGGTTTTCGGGGCGGTGCACCAACACAAGACCGAGCACCGCCCCGGCCGCTAGGAGCCCGGCGCACCACAACATCGCGCCCAGGAAACCGGCGGCCAGTTCGTCGGGTTGCTCGTACGCCGTGCCCGAAAGTCCCACGAGGAGCGGAAGGGCCGCGGCGGCGAGCAGCCCGCCAGCGCGCGCGGCGGCGTTGTTCACGCCACTCGCGACGCCGGCGTGCTCGTCGCTGACGGCGCCCAACACGGTCGCGGTCAGCGGCGCGACAAGCAGCGTGAGGCCGGCGCCGAAGACGACGGTGCCCGGCAGCACGTCGGTCCAGAAGTTGGCGTCTCGCTCCGCGCCGCGCAACAGCAGGAGCCCGGCAGCGGCGACCAGCGGCCCGGCCGTGAGCTGCGGGCGCGGGCCAAGCCGCGTCGCGAGCGCGCCCGACCACGACGAGCCGATCAGCAACAGCAGCGTGGCCGGCAGGATCGACGCGCCGGCGGCCAAGGCCGAGAAGCCGGCCACGTTCTGTAGGTAGACGACGAGGAAGAAGGACAGCCCGCCGAGGGCGGCGTAGACGGCGACCGTGTACACGTTCAGGGCGCTGAACAGCCTCGACCCGAAGAGCGACAGCGGCAGCATCGCCGCCGGCCCGCGCCGCCGCTCGACCAGCACGAAGGCGGTCGACGCGAGCACACCGGCGGCGACGGAGAGCAGCACCGACCACGAGCCGAAGCCGCGGTCGGCGCTCTCGATCAGGGCGTACGTGACGCCGGCCAGCCCGGCCGCGGCGAGCAGCGCGCCCACCACGTCGAACCGTTCCACCCGCGGCGTGCGACTCTCCGGCACCCAGCGGATCGCGGCGAACAACGCGACCAGCGCCAGCGGCACGTTGAGGAAGAAGATGGCACGCCAGGACAGCGCGTCGATCAGCCACCCGCCGACGAACGGGCCGGCCGCGGTGGCCACGCCGGACAGCCCGGTCCAGGCGCCGATCGCCTTGCCCCGCTCGTCCGGGTGAAAGCTCGCCTGGAGCAGCGCGAGCGAGCCCGGCACGAGCAGCGCGGCGCCGAGACCCTGTAGCGCGCGGGCCGCCACCAGCCATCCCACGCCAACGGCCAGACCACACAGGACAGACGCGGCCGTGAACCACAGCACGCCGACCATGAAGATCCGCCGCCGCCCGTACCGGTCACCCAGCGCGAGCCGCCGAGCAGTACGAACGCGGCGAGCGTGAGCATGTACGTCCGCCCCGGTGCCGAGCCGGAGGCTGCCACTCACCGCTACAGCTTCCCAGCGAGATGCGGCCTAAGCCACGAAACGCCGAAACCACACCGGGTTGCCGTGCGGATCGCCGCGCAACCCGCAAGCTGAAGAGGTGCGCCTGATCTCCACGCTCTGCGTCGCCGTCCTGGCCCTGGCCGGCTGCGTGCCGGTCGAGGACACCACGGGCGCGACCGGCACGCCACCCGCCGCCGCCGACTCGGCCCGCCTGCTCGGCCAGCTCACGGTCACCAAGTCGAGCTCGATGCGTGGATACAGCCGCGACCGCTTTCCACACTGGCGCGACGCCGGCCGCAACTGCGACGTGCGCGACACGGTCCTCAAGCGCGACGGCAAGAACATCAAGCTGAGCGGCTGCAACGTGGTCGGCGGTCGATGGGTCAGCGCGTACGACGGGCGCACCTTCAGCGATCCGTCCGACGTGGACATCGACCACATGGTGCCGCTGGCAAACGCCTGGCGCTCCGGCGCCGACAAGTGGAACGACGACCGCCGCGGCGACTTCGCGAACGACCTCAGCCGCCCTCAACTGCGCGCGGTGTCCGCCACGTCCAACCGCGCCAAGGGCGACCAGGACCCGTCACAGTGGAAGCCCGCAAACCGCGACTTCTGGTGCGAGTACGCGGCCGACTGGATCGCGGTGAAGCACTTCTGGCGGCTGCGGATCACCACGGCGGAGAAAGCCGCTTTGTCGGACATGCTGGACACCTGCCCGGCCGCCCGCGAGTAGCGTCCCTAGACTGCGGTGATGGCCGATCAGACCACTGACATCACCGCTGGTCCCGGCGGCGTAATGACCGACGAGGTCGGCGTCGTCACCGGCGACCTGACGCTACGCAGCGAAGTCTCCGGCAGCATCGTCACCCTCCGCGTGCAGTACAAAGACGCCGACGAGTGGTACACCGTGACCGGCGGCCGGGCCACCCTGAGCAACCCAGCCGACCTGGCCGCGGTGCACACGATCGCGGTAGCTCTGCTCAACCGCCCCGAAGGCTGACCCTCGCGACGACGGGGCCCTCTCACCTGTCTGTCTACGCCGCGTTACCGGCTACGCGCCGCCCTGCGGTCTCCTATGTGCAGGCCGGGCCGGTGCCGCGGAGGTCGGCGCGTGGGGTGGACGTCGCCAGGCCGGTCAGCTGGACGATCACGGTGCCGCAGTTGTTGGCGTCGTCGGCTTCGAGCAGCTTGTCTTCCGGGTCGACGCGGGTAAACAGCACGTACGTCCCGTCGGTCAAGCCCGCCGTGTCGATGTACTGGTCGGGTAGGTACCAGTTGTAGCGGTCGGCCCAGCCCCGCGAGATGCCGTACCAGAAGTACTCGGTCGTGCCGACGACCTGCTTCGGGTCGAGGCAGTCGGGTGCCGGGTAGGACAGTGGCGCGTCGCCCTTGCGGCCGAACGAAACGAGGTCGGTGTCGGCGACGCAGAAGCTGACCTTGTCGCCAACCGCCGCGGGTGCGGTGCCCACCGGTGCGCCGTTGGCGTCCGCGCGCCAGAGCTCCGACTGGGCGAAGGCCTTGAAGTGGTAGTGGCCGTGCACCGGGTGAAACTCGACGAGACCGGCCGGGCGGTCGGTGTAGGTGCCGCTCGAGTGGTGGATCCGCTGGGCGACCGGCTCGTCCTGGAAGACGCCGGTCTCGCGGGTGAACCTCAGCTCCACCGGGCCCTCGCCGACGTTTTCCAGCACCTGGTCGAAGCGCAGGCACTGCACCGCGCCCTGCTCTGCCCGCTCACTGTCGAAACAGGACTGTCCGGGCTCGGAGGTGTCGCCGAAGATGCTCCCCGGGTTGTCGTAGGTGACGTTCTCCTGGGGCAGCGCCTGAAGGTCGGGCAGCAGGTCACGCGGCGGCCGGGCGGACGGTGGGTACTCCACCTCGGCCAGGCCCTCGTACGAGATGACGGGGTCTGGGTCGACCGCGCCGAAGGTGACGCCGTACGCCACGTACACGTGATATGTGCCGTTGGCCGCGGACGGGATCAGCAGCGACTGGGCGATGCCCACACCCGCGTTGGACTTGGCGACGAGCCGGTTGCCCCGGTAGACGAAGAGGCCGAGCGCGCCCTCCGTGACGCCGGCCCACCGGATGGCGACCTGGAGGCCGCCGGGGCGGCGCCAGGTGCCCGGCGGCAGGGCCACGGTGAGCCGCAGCCGGTCACAGTGGACCGCGGCGCATTCCGGGACCTTGGGGTTGGTGGGGCCGTCGGCCCGCACGCTGCCGGTCCAGAAGCGGGCCGGTCCGGCGTCGGTCACCCGGACTCCGGAGCGGTCGGCGCTGGCTGCCGGCCCGGCGGTGAGAGTCAGTGCGACGAGAGTGGCCGCCATGGCGGCTGGCAACAGGCGCATGGGTCTGCCCTCGCGATCGAGGTATGACGATGGCGCGAGTCTACAGTGATCCGGGTCACTGTCACTCGGCCGGAAGTGCCGTGCAGGCCGTCCCGTTCACGTCGCAGGTCAGCGGGGTGGTCACGGCGTTCCTGCGGTCGAACTGGAAGCGGAGCGCGACCGAGCCCCGCGCGCCCACCGGCACGCTGCCCGTGAAGGCGAACACCTCGCCCTCCTGCTTGAGCGTCGCCTGCGGTGCGCTCTCCACCCAGAAGGTGCGCATCGGACCGATCGTCGGCGGGAAGCGCAGCCGTACCGTCCACTTGCGACCGGCGTTGGACGAGTTGGTCACCAGCACCTCGCCGATGAAGCCGCCGTCGAAGGTCTGCACCGTCCGGTAGCGACCGGTGAGGTCGGGGGCTGGGGCGGGCGGGCGCCGCGCCGGAGTCTCGATCGCCCGGGAGAGCGAGGGGGACGGGGTCGGGCGTCGCGGCGAGTTGAGCGTCGCCTCCGGGGTCGCGACGGCGGGGGTGCTCGTCGGCGTGTCCGGCACGCTCGGCCCGGCCAGGAACGGGGGCGTGTCGGCCTGTGCCGGCGGTCGTGCGGGCTCCCGGTCGTCCGGGCGCAGGCTCACGAGCGCGAACACGAGCAGGCCGACCAACACGACCACGCCGACGACCGTCGGCAGCCAGGGCAGCAGCTCGAACGCGCGCGGGCGCGACAGTCGACCCATCAACCGTCCTCGGCTACCGCGCCAGCGTCGGGCCTTGGAGGGCGTTTCGGCCCTTGCCCGCCAGGCAGCGGAACGTACGGTCACCGTCCGGTCGCAGCACCTCGAACTCCCAGCCCTGTGCGGAGATGAGCAGCGTCGTGCGCAGGAACGTGCTGTCCGTGCACAGCGCCTTGACCGCCGGCTGGTCCGCGACTTCGCCCGGGTCGGCGCCGGCGGGCAGGTCACCCACCGCGTACGCCTCCCAGGTGTGCCGGCTGTTGCAGTCGACGCGCTGCGCCCGGATGCCTGGACCGTCGGAGTCGGCCGGGCCGTAGCACTCCAGCTCTTCGGGGCAGCGGCCGCCGGCGAGGGGTAGCAGGCAGCCCGGCAGCGCACCGCCGGCCAGCGACGGGAGCGGGGCGCCACTTGTCGGCAACTGGGCCGTGGGGCTGGGGTTCGGGTCGGGGCGGCCGGCGACGTACCAGGCGGTCGCGCTGACCGCCGCGAGCAGGGCGAACGCCGCGACCCCACCGATGATCCACTGAAGGCCGCGGCGCCGGCTGGTGCCGACCGTCGGGGTGTTGTCGTGCGGCGGGACGAATGCCGGCGCGCGCATATGGCTCGGCGGTGGCCCGGAGTGGCCGGCGTGCCCGGTCCCGACACCGGGCGAAACCGGATACGCCGGGCTCGGCGAGGCGAGCTCGGGCGAGGCGGGGACGGCGGGCGAGGCGGGCGCCACCGGCGGGGTGTACGAGCGCGAGACGTACACACCGCGTGGCGGCTCGGTCAGCGACACCCCGCTCAGCATGTCGCGCAGCTGCTCGGCCGACGGGCGCGACTCCGGCTCGTTGGCCATGCCGTGCCGCAGCACCTCCATCAGCCCGCGCGGCACGCCGGGAAGGTCCGGGATGGGCTGGTTGAACAGCTCCATCAGCGTGATCAGGCTCGGGTTGCGGTCTTCGCGCCAGCGTGGTGGCTTGCCGCGCATGACCGCGTACAGGGTGGCGCAGAGCGCGTACACGTCGACGGAGGGCGACGGCGCGCTGTGGCGAAACATCTCCGGCGGCGCGTACGCCGGCGTGAGCACCTCTAGCGTGACCGACGAGTCGCGGGTCTCGGCCAGGATCGCGAGGCCGAAGTCGGCGAGCGCCGGCTCGCCGAAGCGGGAGCGGAGGATGTTGGCCGGCTTGACGTCGCGGTGGAGCACGCCGAGCTGGTGCGCGTCAGCCAGCGCGTCGGCGATCTTGATGCCCACCTCGCGGGCCTCGGACGGCTCGAGCGGGGCGTCGCGCATGCGGTCGGCGTACGAGCCGTCGCACAGTTCCATGATCAGGTATGGGTGCTGGTCGGCGGTCACGCCGGCGTCGAAGAGGTCGACCACGTGCGGGTGCGACGACATGCGACCCGCCGCCCGCGCCTCGCGCAGGAAGCGCCGCTGGTCACGCTCGTTGTCGAGCGTGCGGTTTTCCACCTTGACGGCGACCTCGCGGGCGACCGACTCCTGGATCGCGCGGTACACGGTGGCGTACCCACCGCGGGCAAGCACTGACAATCCGGACAGGCCCGGCACCACCGGCAGCGGCAGCGCACTCGGAGCCCTCTCGGTCACGGGTTAGAAGGTACCGAAGACACTCGGCCGAGCCGCTCCCGCACCGCGTCCGCTCCCGCTCGCTCGGCCACCCGCTGCGTCCCGTACGCGTGCCGCACCGCCTCGTCGGCCGCCGCGAGTGCCTCTTCGCGCTGGCCACTGGCGGCGAGCGACTCCGCGAGCACCTCGGCGGCGACCACGCAGCTGCGCACGTCTTCGGCCGGCGCGGCCACCGCCCGCCGGGCCCAGTCGAGCGCCTGGGGCTGCTGGCCCTCGGCGAGCAGCGCCGCCGCGTACGCCGCGAGGGCCTGCCGCCGGGAGAAAAGGAGCCCCGGCGCCGTGCTGGTCGCGCTCGCTGGGCGCCCCGAGCGGCCGGCGCCAGTCGCGTCGGATCCCGCCACTCCCGGGCGCGTGGCCGCGGTGGCGATCGGCGCGAGCAGCCCGATCGCGGTGGCCGCGTCGCCCTCGGCGAGCCGGGCGCGGGCCAGCAGCACGCGCGGGCCGACCTGTGCCGGCGCGAGCGGGTTGTTGGGCTCGACCTTCGTCATCACGGCCTGGGCGTCACGGGCGGCGGCCTCGACGTCGCCGCTGTCGAGCGCCACGAACCCGCGCGTGGTGCCGGCCATGCCGGTCAGCAGCGGGTGCCCGATGCGGTCCGCATACGACAGGGCGTCGGTCAGCAGGTCGATCGCGTGCTCGAACTCGCCCAGCCCGCGGGCGATCGCCCCGCGCACCACCAGCGCGAAGCCGCGCCCCCAGTCGTCGGCGACCGCGTCGAAGTCGCGGTAGGCCCGGCGGGCGCCGCGGTCGGCCTCGGTGAGGTCGCCCAGCTCGGCCGCGGCGAACGCCTCGACCGCCCGTAGCGTGCCCACCGCCCACGCCTCGCCGACCCGCTCGCCGAACGGCAGGAAGACCCGGGCCAGCCGCCGCGCCTCGCCCAGCCGCCCGGCCAGCAGCCGGGCGAAGGCCGTCGTGCCGCGCAGCCACGCCCGCCCGGTGGGGTCGCCCAGCTCCGCGAAGAGCCGCGCCGCCCGCCCGAGCACCGCGTCGGTGCCGGCGAAGTCGCCCCGCGTCGTGGTCACCCAGGCCAGATCCTGGAGCGACCAGGCCTGGCCGAGGCGGTCACCCGAGGCGAGATCCACCTGGTACGCCCCGGCGAAGCGGCTGCTCGCCTGCCCCAGCCGCCCGCGCAGGTAGTCGGCCATGCCCAGCCGCCGCATCGCCTCGGCGCGCGGGCCCGGCAGGCCGGCCTCGGTGGCCACCTGCATGGCCTCCTGCCAGGCCTGCAGCGCGCGGTCGGGCTCGCCGAGCACGCGCTGGGCCCGCCCGATGACCAGCAGCGCGCCGGCCCGGACGGCCGCGTCGTCGCTGGAGTTGGCGGAGAGCTTCTCCGCGTAGGCCAGCGCGTCGCCGGCCCGCCCGGTCTGGAGCAGGGCCCGGGCCAGCACGAGGCGGTCGGCGGCCGGCAGCCCGTCACCGGCCAGCTTGACCGCCCGCTCGGCGTACTCGACGGCCAGCGTCGGCTCGCCCATAGCAAGTGAGCGGCGCGCCGCCCGGCCCAGCGCGGCGACGCCGAGCGGCATCACCATGCGGGCCACCGCGTCGGGCCGGAGGCTTACCGCGTCGGCCAGGGCCGTGGCCCGCTCGACATGCGCGGCGACGAACGCGTCGCGGTCAGCCGGGGTCATCCCGCCGAAGCCACCCACCCGGGCGACCCGCCCGGCCGGGAGCGCGGAGGGTGCCGGTGCGGCCCACTGCGCCAACGTGGCGTGCCGCTCGGCGAGGTCGGCCTTGCCGATACCCGCGTACGCCGCCTCGCGCATCAGCGGGGTGGGGAAGGCGAACCCGTCGCGCGTGCGCCGCAGCATGCGCCGCTGAAGCAGCTCGTCGACGGCCCGCTCCAGCTCGACGGCGGCCACCGCGGTCGGGCGCCCGTCGCGGCCGGCCCGCCGCTCGCGCAGCGCCTCGAGGGTGCCCTCCGGCACGTTGTCGCCGATCACCGCGGCGTCGCGGAGCACGGCCCGCGCGTCGGCCGGCAGCGCGTCGATGCGGGCGGCCAGCACGGCCGCGAGGTCGCGGGAGAGCAGCCGGCTGCCGAGCGAGCCAGGCGCCAGCCGCCAGGTGCCGCTGGCCCCGGCCACCGGTGTGAGCGCCCCGCGCTCCATGAGCAGCGTGACCAGCTCGGCCAGGTAGAACGGGTTGCCTTGCGCGGTGGAGAGCAGCCGGTCGGTGTCGGCCTGCGGCAGCCGCCCGCCGCGCAGGTACGAGGTGAGCAGCCGGGCCGCGTCGGCGCCGCGCAGCGGGGGCAGCGGGTGCACCTCGGCGTCGGCGAGCCGGGTCAGCGCGCCGGCCGTGCGCACCAGCTCGGGCCGCCCCAGCACCAGCACCAGCACCGGGCCGGTGAGGTGGGACAGCGTCACGCCCAGCGCCTCGATCGTCTCCGGCGTGGCGTCGTGCAGGTCGTCGACGATCACCAGCAGCGGCACCTCGCCGGCCAACCCGCTGAGCAGCTGGGCGACCGCGATCGGCGTGGCCTCGACGTCGGGGGCGGCGGTGTCCGGCGTCCACTCCGCGACCCCGGCCGGCACACCGTGTGCGGTGGGCGTCTCGCCGTACCCCATCAATGCGAGCAGGAGCTCGACGGCGACCGGCGGCGGATCGGACCGGAACCGGCCGAGGCGCTGGCCAAGTCTCTTGAGCCGCTCCTCGACGACCGGGCGGGTGACCGCGGTGGCCGAGTCGCGCGGCAGGCCGATCGCGGCGCGCACAAGATCGGCGAGGGGTGCCAGGCGGCGGCGCTCGCCGAACGCGGCGCAGCGCACCGAGAGCACCCGGGCGCCGGTCGTGGTCGTGTATCGCCCGGCGCTCACGTCGTATCCCGCGGCGAACCGCTCGGCCTCGGACGCGAAGCGGCTCTTGCCGATGCCGGCCTCGGCGGTCAGCACGAGCACGCGCGGCTCGGCACTCTCGATCACCTCGGCGAGGCGACCGGCCACCCGGCCCAGCTCCGCCTCGCGCCCCACGAACGGCGCCTCGTCGCCGACGCCGGAGCGGGTGCCCGGGGCGTCGTGGAGACCCAGCAGCTCGTACGCCGCGACCGGCTCGCGCTTGCCCTTGAGCCGCAGCGGCCGCAGCTCGCGCCACGACGCGACGTGGCGGGTGGCCGCGGAGGTGCGGGCGCCGGCGTAGACCGCGCCCACCGCGGCGGCGTCGGCCAGGCGGGCGGCGGTGTTGACGGTGTCGCCGATGACCGTGTACTCGATCGCGGCCTGGATGCCGGCGACGACCTCGCCGGTGTTGAGCCCGACGCGCAGGCCCAGCGGCGCGCCGCCGCCCCGCTCGTCGTCGAGCACCCGGCGGACCGCCCGCTGCATGCTCAGCGCGGCCCGGACCGCCCGCTCGGCGTCGTCTTCGTGAGCCACCGGCGCGCCGAAGACCGCCATGATCCCATCGCCGGTGAGCTTGTCGACGTGCCCGCCGAACGTCTTCACCGCGCCGGCCAGCGCGGCGAGCACACGGTCGGTTACCGCGCCGACTCGCTCCGGGTCGAGGTCTTCGGACCAGGAGGTAAAGTCGGACAAGTCGCCGAAAAGGACCGTGACCACGCGCCGCTCGGCGGCCGGAAGCGAGGCAGCGGCCGGCAACGCCGCGCCACAGTTGTGGCAGAAACGCGCGCCAGGCACCGCAACGGTGCCGCACACCGGGCAAGTCACGGTGAGTCCAACCACACCGAGCCCGAAGTCGATTCCCCGTCGCCGTGTCCGAGGTACGCGAGTTGGGCGCGCACGGACCATTCGGCGGCGGGCCACAGCGACGGGTCCACATCCGCGTAGACCTTCGCCACGACCTCTTGCGCGCTCCGCGCGCCCTCTGATACCGCCTGTCTGACCTGGTCAAGGCGGGCGCGGCGGTGTGCCAGGTAGAACCGGGCGGCCACGCCGCAGTCGGCCAGCGCCGGGCCGTGACCGGGCAGGGCCGCGACGCCGTCGTACCCGGACAGCTTCTCCAGACTTGCCAGATAGTCGCCGAGATCGCCGTCGGGCCATGCCACCACCGTGGTGCCGCGCCCAAGGATCGTGTCGCCCGTGAAGATCACCCGCTCACCCTCAGCCTCCGCGAGGTAGCAGACCGAGTCGGCGGTGTGACCGGGCGTAGGCAAGTGGGTGATGCGAAGATCTCCGGGGTCGTCACCCGCGCCGGTGATCTCCACGAACCGGGCGAGCCCCTCGACGTGGTCGGGGTGGCCGTGGGTGACCAGCACCCCGCCGACCGGCCCCGTATCGGCGACCGCGCGCAGGTGCCCCTCGTCGAGCGGGCCCGGATCGATCACCACGGAACGCTCGGCGCCGGGCGCCCGCAGCACCCAGGTGTTGGTGCCGTCGAGGGTCATCGGCCCCGGGTTGGGGGCGCGCACCAGCGTGACCCACTCCGGCAACCGGTCGGCCAGCGCCGCCGCGGGCGCGGTGACATGCCCCACCATGCCAGCGATCGTACGGCGCGAGTGTGACAGGGAGGGCTTTCACTCAGGTAACGCTCAGCCTCGGGCGCTTACACCTGTGCCCTTGCTCAGGCGACCTCGACGATGACCTCGACCTCGACGGGCGCGCCCAGCGGCAGCTCGGCGACACCGACCGCGCTGCGGGCGTGCTGGCCGGCCTCGCCGAAGACGGCGCCGAAGAGCTCGGAGGCGCCGTTTACCACGCCGGGCTGGCCGGTGAAGCCCTCCGCCGACGCCACGAAGCCGGTCACCTTGACGACCTTGGCCACGTTTTCCAGGCCGACGAGCGCGTCGATCGCGGCGATCGCGTTGAGCGCGCACCGCTCGGCCAGGTCTTTGGCCTGCTCGGGCGAGACACCGCCGCCGACCTTGCCGGTGGCGAGCATCTTGCCGTCCGCGATCGGCACCTGACCGGAGACGTACACGTGCTTGCCCGACTGCACCGCGGGCACGTAGGCGGCCACCGGGGGCACGACCTCGGGCAGCGTCAGGCCCAGCTCGGCCAGCTTCGCGTACGGGTCGTTCACGTCAGGCTGCCTTCGGGCGCTTGAGGTAAGCCACGAGCTGCTCCGGATTGGGGCCCGGCACGACGGCCACCAACTCCCAGCCGTCCTCACCCCAGTTGTCGAGGATCTGCTTGGTGGCGTGGACCAGCAGCGGCACGGTGGCGTACTCCCACTTCTGCATGCCGGCACCCTAACCGGCGGACTGGCGGCGCTCTCCGCTGGGCACTCCCGGTGGGTCTTCGGCGGTTCGCCAGCGGGCGCTACCCTGACGGGCACACTGCGACCGTGGGCCTGGGGGATACCAATGACGCAACCGCCGAACGGTGGCGCCGGAGAGCATCAGGAAGGTTCGGCGCCCGGATATCCGGCACCCGTCGACCCGTTCGCCGCCGCACCCACCGATCCGCCGGAGCAGCCGGCCGTGCCGCCGCCACCGGCGCACCCGATCGTGCCGCCGCCTCCCGCGCAGCCGGTGGTGCCGCAGCAGCAGCCCGGTTACCCGCCGCCCGGATACACGACGCCCGCCGCGACGCCGGGCTACCCGCCGACGCCCGGATACCCGCAGGCGGCGCAGCCGGGTTACCCCGCACCCGACCCCGGCTATCCGCAGCCCGGTTACCCGCCCGCCCAGCCCGGCTACGGGGCCCCGGCGCCGCAGCCGGGTTATGTGCCCGGTCAGCCCGTGTCCGGCCAGCCGGGTTACGTGCCTGGTCAGCCGGTCTCCGGCCAGCCGGTCTCGGGGCAGCCGGTCTCCGGCCAGCCCGGCTATCCCCCGCCCGGTCAGCCGGCGTACGCGCCGCCGCCGGAGCAGCCCGGCTACCCCGGGCAGGTGCCCGGCCAGCCCTACCCCGCACCGGTGTCCGGCGGGCCGTACGCGCCACCGACCTCCGGCCAGCCGTACGCGCCGAACGCCGGGTTCCCACAGGCTCCTCCTGGCTACCCGACCGACCCGGCGTACGCCCAGCCGGGTTACCCGGGCATGCCGGCACCGCCGCGGAAGAAGTCCCGCACGCCGATGATCCTGTTGGTAGTGGCGGCGATCGCCGTGGTGCTCTGCGGCGGCGGCGTGACGGCCGCGGTGCTGCTCATGCGAAACACCGAGCCCAACGACGGCGCGGCCGAGCCGGTGGCCGCGGTGCAAAACTTCCTCAAGGCCGTCTACGAGGACCAGGACGCCACCAAGGCCAACGACTCGGTGTGCGCCGAGTCCCGCGACGAGCCGGCGCTGACCGCCAAGGTCGACGAGGTCAAGGCCAACTCCACCAAGTACAAGAGCCCCCGCTACAAGTGGGACGAGCCGAAGGTGGACAACCAGGACACCGAAAGCGCCACCGTCTCGGTCAAGGTCACGATGACCACCAGCGACGAGAAGGTCGCCGAGCAGCAGTTCAAGTTCACGGTGGTACAGAAGACCGGCTGGTTCGTCTGCGAGATCGGCAGCTGATCACCCGTTAGGTGATCGGACTACGCTCGGAGCGTGCGGGCGAGCGAACATGTCCCCGGCCAGGTCAATCCGGCCTGGCCGGCGCGTCTCCATGTCGTGACCGGCAAGGGTGGCACCGGTAAGACGACGGTCGCCGCCGCCCTCGCACTTGGCCTGGCCGCCGGCGGACACCGCACCCTGCTCGTCGAGGTCGAGGGGCGGCAGGGCATCGCCGAGCTGTTCGGGCTCGGCCCGCTGCCGTACGAGGAGCGCCGGGTCGCCGGCACCCCGGACGGCGGCGAGGTGCGGGCGCTCGCGGTCGACGCCGAGCTGGCTCTCCTGGAGTACCTCGACATGTTCTACAAGCTCGGCGCCGCCGGCCGGGCGTTGCGCAAGCTCGGCGCGATCGACTTCGCCACGACCATCGCGCCCGGCCTGCGGGACGTACTGCTCACCGGCAAGGTCAAGGAGGCCACGACCCGCACGGCCGACCGCCGCCGGGTGTACCACGCGGTCGTGCTCGACGCGCCGCCCACAGGCCGGATCGGGCGCTTCCTCAACGTGACGGCCGAGACCGCGCGGCTGGCCAAGATGGGCCCGATCAAGACGCAGAGCGAAAACGTGGCCGCGCTCCTCCGCTCGCCGATGACCTCCGTGCACGTGGTGACGCTGCTGGAGGAGATGCCGGTGCAGGAGACTGTCGACGCGATCGGCGAGCTCAACAGCCTCGGCATCCCGATCGGCAAGGTCATCGTCAACGCGACCCGCCCGCCCCTGCTCACCGGCACCAAGGTCAGTCAGGCCGAGCTGCGCCGAGGGCTGGCCGCGGCCGGCCTGCCCGCCGACCGGGCGACGGTCGCCGGGCTCTACGCCGAGGCCAAGGCACACCTCACCCGCCGTGAGTTGGAGGAGTCGCTCCGCGTCGAGCTGGCCGAGGTGGGTCAGCCGACGGTGGAGCTGCCCCTCCTCCCAGGGGGGATCGACCGCGCCGCGCTGGACACCCTGGCGGCTGAGTTACTGGGCACGCGTTGAGGCAGCCCGGATACGCTCGGTCGGTGTCTTCCGATCACGCGGGCCGGCGGCTGGACGTTGACCACATCCTGGCCGACCGCAACGTGCGGATCATCGTCTGCTGCGGCTCGGGCGGAGTCGGAAAGACCACCACGGCGGCCGCGCTCGGGCTGCGCGCCGCCGAGCGCCACGGGCGGCGCACGGTCGTGCTCACGATCGACCCGGCCCGCCGCCTCGCCCAGTCGCTCGGCCTGACCGAGCTCGACAACACACCGCGGCAGGTCAAGGGCATTGACGCCGAGGAGAGCGGTGGCGAGCTGCACGCCATGATGCTCGACATGAAGCGGACCTTCGACGAGGTCGTGCTCGCACACACCGACCCGGCCCGCGCCACGGAGATCTTCGCCAACCCCTTCTACCAGGCCATGAGCTCCACGTTCTCCGGCACCCAGGAGTACATGGCGATGGAAAAGCTGGGCCAGCTGCACGCCCGCGGCGAGTGGGATCTGATCGTGGTGGACACCCCGCCGTCCCGCTCGGCTCTCGACTTCCTCGACGCGCCCGCGCGGCTCTCCCGCTTTCTCGACGGCCGCATGCTGCGCCTGCTGCTGGCACCCGCCCGGGCCGGCGGTCGGAGCATGTTCAGCCTGGTCACGGCCTCGTTCGGGATGTTCTCCCGGGTCGTGCAGAAGGTGCTCGGCGCGCAGCTGCTGACCGACCTGTCCGGCTTCGTCGCGGCGCTCGACTCGATGTTCGGCGGCTTCCGCCAGCGCGCCGAGGAGACGTACCGCATCCTCCAGGCACGCGAGACCGCGTTTCTGCTGGTCGCGGCGCCAGAGCCAGACGCGATCCGGGAGGCCGCCTACTTCGCCGGGCGGCTCGGCGAGGAGCGCATGCCGCTCGCCGGGCTGGTGCTCAACAGGGTGCACCGCACCGCCGTCGAAGGGCTGTCCGCGCAGCAGAGCCTGGCCGCGGCCGGCAAGCTCGACCAGGCCGGCGGCCACGAGGCCACCGCCGACGCGCTGCGGGTCCACGCGGCGCTCGCCGAGCAGGGGGTACGCGAGCGGCGGGTGGCCGCCGTCTTCACCGACGCCTACCCCGCGGTGCCGACCGTGGAGGTGACAGCGCAGCCCGCCGACGTGCACGACGTCGACGGGCTGCGTACGGTTGGTGACGCTCTCAGCCGGCCGTGACCAGCACCTTTTCCTTGTCGCGCAGCGCCGCCTCGAACATCTTCCGCCAGCTGTCCACCTGCGGATGGCGGCGCAGGAGCGCCCGGCGTTCACGCTCGGTCATGCCACCCCACACACCGAACTCGATGCGGTTGTCGAGCGCGTCGGCTAGGCACTCGTAACGCACCGGACAGCTGCGGCAAATCCGCTTCGCCACGTTCTGCTCTGCGCCCTGTACGAAGAGTGCGTCAGGGTCGCCGCTCTGGCACGCAGCCATGCTCGGCCAGTCTGTGATCATCCCCATCTGTCCACGTCCCCCCTTGCAGTCCGCTTCCCCGACCCGTGCCCGGCCGGATTCCCCCCGGCCACTCGCTGGCACTCCCCCCGGAACTCCAGCGAGTGACGTGCAGTACTCGCCGGACCATCATGCTCTGTAGTCGTACGATTACGCAACGTTGTCTGGCAAATCCATCAAAACCACGACGGTCCGTCTGTTTCCAGGCGACCGAGATCAGGCTTACCCGGCGGCGATCTGCGAAAACGCGAGCTAAGTGTCCCGCACGTGGGTCAAACTCAACATCGGCAGAACGCATCCGCACGCAGGGGGTCATGCGTCTAGCACAACGAGGCCAGTGCCCGCAGGACATGCCCGAAAGTCCGACAAGTTTCGGCGTAGGTCGGGGGCTGACACGCGGGACGGCCGATCGTTGCGAGGTCCCGTACCCTGGCGAGGTGACCTGGATGCGGAAGCGTGATCACAACATTTTTGCGAACGCCGCATCGCTGCTGATCTGCGGGCTCCTGGCGGGCGTGGTTGTGGCCGCCGCGGCCTTCCCCGCGGTTGCGATGTCGGGCCTGGCGGCCAAGGCTGGGGCGGAGACCTTCGACCGCCTGCCCAGCGAGCTGACCGTGAAGCGGTCGCCGCAGATGACATATGTCTACGCGTCGGACAACAAGACGCTGATCGCCACGATGTACGACGAGAACCGGCGGGACGTCCCACTCAAGGACGTGGCCCCGATCATGCAGGAAGCGATCATCGCGGCTGAGGACCACACCTTCCGCACCCACAACGGTGTCGACGCCAAGGGCATCGCCCGCGCCTTCGTGGCCAACAACTCGGCCGGTGCGACGACCCAGGGTGCGTCCACGTTGACGATGCAGCTGGTCCGCATGCTGATCGCCTACTCGGCGACCCACCCGCAGGACGTCGTCGCCGCCACCGAAGACACCAACGCGCGCAAGCTGCGCGAGATGAAGTACGCGCTCCAGCTCGACAAGGAGATGACCAAGGACGAGATCCTGGAGCGCTACCTCAACATCGCACCCTTCGGCCGGGGCGCCTACGGCATCTTCGCCGCCAGCCAGGTCTACTTCGGCAAGTACCCCAAGGATCTGAAGGTCGAAGAGGCCGCGCTGCTCGCCGGCATGGTCAAGGCGCCGTCGGCGTTCGACCCCACCACGCCCGCCGGCAAGCCGCAGGCCCTCGACCGGCGGAACTACGTGATCGACAACATGGTCGAGACCAAGGCCATCACGCCCGAGCAGGCCACCACCGCGAAGAAGGTGCCGCTCAAGGTCAAGGACAAGCGCACGCCCAACGGCTGCGTCGCCACCAGCAAAAACCACTGGGGCTTCTTCTGCGATTTCTTCTACCGCTGGTGGATGGAGCAGGAGACGTTCGGCGCCACGTCGTACGACCGGGAGCGGCGGCTCAAGAGCGGCGGCTACCGTATCGTCACCACGCTCGACGTGAAGACCCAGCAGGTGGCCAGGGCCAATATCGACAAGCATCTCAAGACCAACAACAAGAACGCGCTGATGCTCGCCGGCATCGAGCCAGGCAGTGGGCGGGTGCGCGCACTCGCTGTCAACCGCGTGTTCAAGCTCGACGACCCCGCCAAGCCGCAAAACAAGATCTCCTCCAACCCGGCGAAGAAGAGGAAGGGCATCCGCGGCACCTATCCCAACACCACCAACCCGCTGCTCAGCGGTGGTGGCGACATCAGCGGCTATCAGTTCGGGTCGACGTTCAAGCTGTTCACGATGGTGGCGGCGCTGGAGCGTGGCTACCCGCTCGAGACGACGATCAACACGGTCTCGCCGTACCCGTCGAAGTACATCATCGACTCCAGCTCACCGGCGGCTTGCCCACCACCCAACTCCAACAAGTACTGCCCGGAAAACGCCGGTCGTAAGGGCTACGGCCCGATGAACATGTGGGCCGCGTTCGGGCAGTCGATCAACACGTACTTCGTGCCGCTGGAGGAGCGCGCCGGCGCGGCCAACGTGGTCGAGACGGCCAAGAAGATGGGCATCCAGTTCCGGGCCAGCAGCGACGCCGCGATCGCCAACAACAAGGCCGCGGCCGACCAGTGGGGCGCCTTCACGCTCGGCGTCTCCTCGGCCACCCCGCTGGAGATGGCCAACGCGTACGCGACGATCGCCGCCGACGGCAAGTACTGCGAGCCGATCCCGGTGCAAGAGATCGTCGACCAGGATGGCAACAAGCTCGACATCGCCAACCCGCGCTGCGAGCAGCGGATCAAGACCGAGGCCGCACGGGCCGCGGCCGACGCCGCGCGGTGCCCGGTGGGCGACCGGTCCTCGACCTCCAAGTGCCAGGGCGCGACGGCCCGGCAGGCGAAGACCGAGATCGGCAAGCCCATCATGGGCAAGAGCGGCACCACCGACAGCGCCAAGACCGCCTCGCTGATCGTCGGCACCAAGCAGCTCATGGTCGCCGGCATCATCGCCGACCCCGACTGGGCACAGACCAGCACCCACTTCACCCACGACGAGGTCAACGACGCGGTCTGGAGCACCGTCCGCGACGCGATGAAGGGCAAGCCGTCGCAGCAGTTCACGCCGCCGACCGGCAAGATCGTCGAGGGCGACCAGCGCAGGATCCCGGACGTCAAGTGCAAGACGCTCGACGACGCCCGCTCGACGCTCCGCAGCGCCGGCTTCGAGGTCTTCGTCGACAACGTCCAGGTCAACTCCACCTGCCCCGCGGGCACCGCCGCCGGCACCAGCCCCGACGGCCGCACCATCAAGGGCGGCATCGTGAGCATCCAGGTCAGCAATGGCAAGGGCGGCCAGCAGCCCGGCAACCCGCCGGGGACCCGCGGCCCAGGACGAGGGCCGATCTTCCCGCCACCCAGAAACTAGACGCGAGTATTTGTCGAGCGGGCGCCTCGCGGGGCGCCCGCTCTTCTGTCCGCGGGGACCGTCAGCCAGCCAGCTGGCGGCGTACCTCGGCGGCCACCCGACCGCCCTCGGCCCGACCGGCCACCGCGGCCTGTGCCGCCTTCATGGCCGGGCCCATCTGCCCCATCCCGCTGAACCCGCCGGCGGAGAGCGCCCCCGAGACAAGCTCGGCCAGCTCCTCGTCGCCGAGCTGCTTGGGCAGGTAGCGCGCCAGCACGTCGCCCTCCGCGGTCTCCTTCGCGGCCTGCTCGGCGCGCCCGGCGTCGGCGAACGCGACGGCGGCCTCGCGGCGCTTCTTCGCCTCCTTGACGAGCACCGCGAGCACCTCCTCGTCGGACAGCTCGCGCTTGCTGTCGCCCGCGACCTCGGCGTTGCCGACGGCGGCCAGCGCCATCCGGAGGGTGGACGTGGTGACCTCGTCACGCGCCTTGAGCGCGGAGCGCATGTCAGCCGTGAGGGTGTCCTTGAGCGTGCCCATGGTGGGTCAAACTACCCTGGGCGGCATGCGGAAGCGCACATTGCTCGGTCTCGCCGCGGGCACGGCCGCCGCCGGCGCCGCCACGCTGGCATACGCCTCGCTCATTGAGCGAAACATGTTCACCCTCCGGCGGTACGACGTGCCGGTGCTCGCGCTCGACGCCGAGCCGCTGCGCGTCCTGCACCTGTCCGACTTGCACATGATGCCCGGCCAGCGGCGCAAGCAGGAGTGGGTGGCCGCCCTCGCCGGCACCGACCCCGACCTGGTCATCGTCACCGGCGACAACATGGCCCACCCCGACGCCGTGCCGGGCGTGCTCAACGCGCTCCAGCCGCTGCTCGACTACCCGGGCGCCTTCGTCTTCGGCTCGAACGACTACACCGGCCCCGTGCTGAAAAACCCGTTCGGATACTTCGCGACGCACGAACGCACGTCCGACCGCCGCCACGGCGCCGAGCTCCCCGCCGCCGAGCTGCGCGAGCTCCTGGCCGGCTCCGGCTGGGCCAACCTCAACAACGCCCGCACCACGCTCAAGGCCGGCGGCCGCCTGATCGAGCTCGTCGGCGTGGACGACCCCCACATCGAACGCGACGACTACGCCTCTGTCGCCGGCGGCGCCTCGGCCGACGTCGACGTGCGGCTGGGCCTGACCCACTCGCCCGAGCCCTACATCCTGGACGCCATGGCCGCCGACGGCTTCGACCTCCTACTGGCCGGCCACACCCACGGCGGCCAGGTCCGCGTCCCGTTCGTGGGCGCGCTGGTCACCAACTGCGACCTGCCCCGCTCGATGGCGAGGGGCCTCTTCCGCTGGCCCGGCTCCGAGGCCTGGCTCCACGTCTCCGCGGGCCTGGGCACCCACCCCACGGCCCCGGTCCGCTTCGCCTGCCCACCCGAGGCGTCGCTGCTGACCTTGATCCCCCGCTGACCCGATACCAAGTTTGAGCGGCTGTGGCCGTGGGCTACTATTACGCGGGCACTGCCTCGGGGTGTGGCGCAGCTTGGTAGCGCGCTTCGTTCGGGACGAAGAGGTCGTCGGTTCAAATCCGGCCACCCCGACAGAGAAACAGCAGGTCAAGGCTAGTCTCCAGCATCGGAGACTAGCCTTGTTTCGTTCTCCCAGATCAGTTGGAAGAATCTGGAAGGCGACCTCTAACGTCTTGTGCATGCAGCCCAAGCGGGTCAGGCCAGACGCGAGCGGCACCCAGCAGGCATCGGCACGGCCGGTCGGTTTGCGGCCTCGCACCGGTACCCCCGGCCCCCGTCTGGCCCGCTTCCGTGACCGGCGGGTCGGACGGCGGGATGGATAGCTCCGAGGACAGCAATGGGGGACCTCCCCAGATGGGGAGACCCCCCTGACTTGCCGGTCAGTGTGATCGAATCCGCTGTTTCCGCTGGTACTTAGGCCGGCGAGGACGGCGCCGCCGCTGGCTATCGCTGGCCCAGACTACCCAGATCAACATGCCAATGGTTCCCGCAGCGATAAAGGCGTTACCGGCTGGAGGATAGATCAACACGGCTGCCACAACAACGACAACCGAGATGATCACTACGATCACGGCTGTTCTTTTGTTCAGCATCTCCGCGTTCCCCGCTTTCGCTAGGAACGCTTGGCAGGAGTGCGGGCGCCGCCCGAGAGAGGCGCCTGGCTGCAAGTGTACACTCGCGGATGCAGGGACCTGTCCCAGGATGCAAGTGCATCAGATGGCGCAAATCCGGACCGCAAGTTCGCTTTGCAATTTGCGTAGATGGCGACCCGCATGCACTCAGACGAATAGGAGCGAACGGTGCCAAGGCGCGTCCTGAGAATGTGGGCTAGTACGACTTTGGCTGGTCGAGTACGTGTTGGGCGACGAAGTTGAGGATCATCTCGCGGCTGACCGGGGCGATCCGGCCGGCGCGGACCGCGCCCAGCAGGGTCGCCACGCCGTAGTCGGTTGTCATGCCGTTGCCGCCGTGTACCTGGATGGCGGTGTCGACGGCGAGCGCGGCGGCGTCGGCGGCGGCGTATTTGGCCATGTTGGCGGCGACGCCGGCTTCCACGTCGCGGCCGGCGTCGTAGAGGGCGGCCGCCTTGGCGATCATCAGGCGGGCGAGTTCGACCTGCACCGCCGCGTGGGCGAGTGGGTGCGACACGCCCTGGTGCGCGCCGATCGGGCGGCCCCACACCTGGCGGGTGGCCGTGTAGGTGGAGGCGCGGGCCAGGGCGTAGCGGGCGGTGCCGGCGGCCATCGCGGCGACCGTGATGCGCTCGGGGTTGAGGCCGGAGAAGAGGGCGGGTAGGCCGGCCTCCACGCCGCCGATCAGGGCGTCGGCCGGCACGCGTACCTCATCGAGGTAGAGCAGCCACTGGTTTTCCGGCGACACGATCTCCATCTCCAGCTTGCTGGCCTGGAGACCGGGAGAGGAAGTGGGGACGAGGAAGAGTGCGGGCTCCAAGCGGTCGCCGGTCGATACGCGGGCGACCACCAACACGTAGGCGGCCTCGTCTACGCCCGAGATGAAGCACTTTCGGCCGGAGATCAGCCAGTCGTCGCCGTCGCGGCGGGCGGTCGTGGCCAGGCGGTGGGCGTTGGAGCCGGCGTCCGGTTCGGTGATCGCGAAGGCGACCTTGAGCGAGCCGTCCGCGAAGCCGGGCAGGTATGCCGACCGCTGGTCGGGCGTGCCGTGTTTGGCGATCACCGTGGCCGCGATCGCGGGTGAGACGACGAGCAGCAGGAGGGGACAGCCGGCCGCGGCCAGCTCCTCGCAGACGATGGCCAGCTCGGTGATGCCGCCGCCCCCGCCGCCGTACTCCTCGGGGACGTTGACGCCCAGGTAGCCGAGCTTGCCTGCCTCCGACCACAGCTCGGTGGTGTGCGCGCCGGACTTGGCCTTGGATACGAAGTACTCGTGTCCGTAGCGGCGGCCTAGCGCCGAGACCGCGTCGCGAAGGTCGGCCTGTTGAGGGGTGAGTTCGAACATGGCACCTACTCCGGGGTGAGGACCGCCAGCACCGCTCCGGTGTCGACTTGCGCGCCCGCGCTCACCGGGACCGAGGCGACGACGCCGGCGGCCGGGGCGTGTACGGGGTGTTCCAGCTTCATGGCCTCGAGCGTCATGAGCAGCTCGCCGGCGTCCACCCGCTGCCCGGGCGTGACCAGGACCCGGCTGACCGCGCCGGGCAGCGGGGCGACCAGTGAGCCCTCGGCGAGCTCCGACTCCGGCTCGGGGAAGCGGGGCAGCTCGGTGAGGGCGACCGAGCCCTCCGCACTGTCTACATAGGAGACGTTGCCGACGCGGTCGACGTCGAGGGAGAGGCGGATCCCGTTCACGTCGAGGATGACGCGGCCGGGCGCGGCGGAGACCAGGGCGACCGGCGGGTGGTCGTCGGTGACCGGCGGCTGGCCCAGGCCGGCGAGGTCGAGCTCTTCCGGGTCGACCGCGCGTACCCACCAGTTGGCCAGCTCACCGGCGCGGTCGAGCCGGTAGCCGACCTCGACCGGTCCGGCCGGTCCGTCGTACACGGTGGTCTGCGAGCCGGAGGGCACGTTGCGCCACCCGGACGGGAGCGAACGCAGCACCGCGGCCGACTCGCGCCGGGCGGCCGACTCGGCGAGCGCGGCGGCCAGGCAGGAGACCCGGACCGCGTCCACAGAGGACAGCAGCGGGGCGAATACCTCCTGGTGCCGGTCGAGGAAGCCGGTGTCGATGTCGCCGGACTGGAACGTCGGGTGGCGCAACACCCGCACCAGCAGGTCGCGGTTGGTCACGACGCCGTGGATGCGGGAGCGGGTGAGCGCCGAGGCGAGGAGGCGGGCGGCCTCGTGGCGGGTGGGTGCCCAGGCGATGAGCTTGGCCAGCATCGAGTCGTAGTGGACGCCGATGACCGAGCCGTCCCGCACCCCGGAGTCGAGCCGCAGCCCCGGCTGCACGAGCGGGCGGAACTCGGCCGCCACCTCGGGCACGCGCAGGCGGTGGAGGGTACCGGTGGAGGGGAGCCAGGCGTAGGCCGGGTCTTCGGCGCAGAGCCGCACCTCGATCGCGTGGCCACGGATCGGGGCGGCGCCGGCCATCGGCAGCGGCAGGCCTTCGGCGACGAGCAGCTGGAGCTGCACGAGGTCGAAGCCGGAAACGCACTCGGTGACCGCGTGCTCGACCTGGAGCCGCGTGTTCATCTCCAGGAAGTAGAACTCGCCGGTGGGCGCCAGCAGGAACTCGACGGTGCCGGCGCCGACGTATCCGACGGCACGGGCCGCCGAGATCGCCGCGGCGCACAGCTCCTCGCGCATCGCGGGCGTGACGGCCGGCGAGGGCGTCTCCTCGATGATCTTCTGGTGCCGCCGCTGGATCGAGCACTCCCGCTCGCCGAACGGCACCACGTTGCCGTGCGTATCGGCGAAGATCTGCACCTCGACGTGGCGGGACCTGTCGACGTACCGCTCCAGGAAGACTGTGCCGTCGCCGAACGCGCTGGCCGCCTCGCGCCGCGCCGAGGCGACCGCCTCGCCGAGCGACTCGGCGTCACGCACGATCCGCATGCCGCGGCCGCCACCGCCCGCGGAGGCCTTGACCAGCACGGGAAACTCGGTGACCTCGTCCGGGTCGAGGTAGGTGGGAAGCATCGGCACGCCGGCGTCGGCCAGCAGCGTCTTGGCCTCGATCTTCGAGCCCATCATCTTGATGACCTTGGAGGGCGGACCCACCCAGGTCAGGCCCGCGTCGGCCACGGCCGCCGCGAACTCCGCATTCTCCGCGAGAAACCCATAACCCGGGTGTACCGCGTCCGCGCCGGTCTTGCGCGCCGCCGCGACGAGCAGGTCTCCCCGCAGATACGTGGCGGTGGGCGCGTTGCCGGGCAGGTGCACCGCGTAGTCCGCCTCGGCCACGTGCGGCGAGTCGGCGTCGCCGTCGGAGTAGACGGCCACCGTCTCGATCCCGATCAGGCGGCAGGTGGCGAAGACGCGCCGCGCGATCTCGCCCCGGTTGGCGACCAACAGTCGTCGAATCACGGCCACCTCACATCCGGAAGACGCCGAAGGCCTCGGCGCCCTTGATCGGTCCACTGTGGATCGCGGAGAGGCACAGCCCCAGCACGGTCCGGGTGTCGCGCGGGTCGATCACGCCGTCGTCGTACAGCCGGCCGGAGAGGAACAGCGCGGCCGACTCCGACTCGATCTGGCGTTCGGCCATCGTGCGCATGGCCTTGTCGGAGTCTTCGTCGTACGGCTGACCCTTGGCCTCGGCCGCCTGCCGCGCCACGATCGACAGCACCCCGGCGAGCTGGGCCGGTCCCATCACCGCGGACTTCGCGTTGGGCCAGCTGAACAGGAAGCGCGGATCGTAGGCCCGGCCGCACATACCGTAGTTTCCGGCGCCGTACGAAGCGCCGAGGTTGACGGTCACGTGCGGGACGGTCGAGTTGGCCACCGCGTTGATCATCAGCGCGCCGTGCTTGATGATGCCCCGCTGCTCGTACTCGGTGCCGACCATGTAGCCGGTCGTGTTTTGCAGGAAGAGCAGCGGCGTGTCGGAGGCGTTGGCGAGCTGGATGAACTGGGCCGCCTTCTGCGCCTCGTCGGAGAAGAGCACGCCGCGCGCGTTGGCGAGCACGCCGACGGGATAGCCGTGCAGGTCGCCCCAGCCGGTGACGAGCGCGGTGCCGTACGCCGGCTTGAACTCGTCGAACTCGCTGCCGTCGAGCACCCGGGCCAGCACCTCGCGCGGGTCGAACGGCACCTTGAGGTCGGCGCTGGGCACCGCGAGCAGGTCGTCGAGGTCGTACTTCGGCGGCGCGGCGATCCGCGGGGCCGGGCCGGCTTTGCGCCAGTTCAGCCGCCGTACGCACTGGCGGGCCAGCCGGATGCCGTCGCGCTCGTCCTCGGCGATGTAGTCGGCCAGACCCGAGCGGGAGGCGTGCATCGCGGCGCCGCCGAGCGACTCGTCGTCGGTGATCTCACCGGTGGCCATGCGCACGAGCGGCGGGCCGGCCAGGAAGACCTTGGCCTGGTTGCGCACCATGATCGTGTAGTCGGACATGCCGGGCACGTACGCGCCGCCGGCCGTCGCGTTGCCGAACACCACGCTCAGCGTCGGGATGCGCGCCGCGGAGAGGCGGGTCAGGTCGCGAAACACCTGCCCGCCCGGGATGAAGATCTCCGCCTGGCTGGGCAGGTCGGCGCCGCCCGACTCGACGAGGTTGACCATCGGGAGGCGGTTGGCCAGCGCGATCTCGCCGGCCCGGCGGGTCTTCTTCAGCGTGTACGGGTTGACCGCGCCGCCGCGCACCGTCGGGTCGTTCGCGATGATCACGCACTCGACGCCTTCGACCACGCCGATGCCGGTCACCACGCTCGCGCCGACCGGGAAGTCGGTGCCCCACGCGGCCACCGGTGACAGCTCCAGGAAGGGTGCGTCCTGGTCGAGCAGCAGCTCGATCCGCTCGCGGGGGAGCAGCTTGCCGCGCGCGTGGTGGCGGGTCACGTACTTTTCGCCGCCGCCACCCCGCGCGGCGTCGAGCGCGGTGTCGAGCTCCGCGAGCCGCTCCAGCATCGCGCTGCGATTTTCCAAGTACGACGGGTTGCGCGGGTCGATGGCGGTGTCCAGGACGGCCATGGCTCAGACCCCCATCTGTCTCGCGATGTCGTTACTGCCTTCCGTCGTAACGAGTGGCTCACCCGCTGCGACACGGATCCGGGCCCGCAACCGTTCTCCCAGCGCTTTCCCTTGTGGATCAAGGGGATCCCGGCGCGCGAGGAGGCTGCGGATCACAAAGTTGACTGCCCACAAATTACGCATTTCGTATCGCTCGATGGGATGCCCCGCTGCTTCGGGCAGGAGCTCCGCGAGCTTCTCGCTGGTCAGCCACCCTATGAGCGCCGGATAGTCCTCGGCGTGGCGGGCCCAGACCCCGATGTTGGCGTCGGCCCCCTTGTCGCCCGACCGCGTGCCCAGCGGCCCGCGCGGTGGATCGGTGAGGTCGTGTACGCGCCCCGTCTCCTTGATCAACTCCCGAGTGTTCGCGGGCGGAGGAATCTCCACGCGGGTGCCGTCGGGGTGGATCGCCCAATGAGGAGCCTGCGGAGTCTCCGCGGCGGAGAAGACCGTGTTGGGGGTGCCGTCGGACGGTGGCGACGTCAGGGTGCAACCCGGGTAGGAGGCCAGGGCGAGCTCTACCGCGGCGCTGGAGAACGCGCGGCCGGCCCGCTTCGGGTCGGCGTCGTGGATCGCCGCGTGCAGGAGGTCGCCGGTTCGGGTGAACGTCAGACCTTCCTTGCCGACCGCGTCTTCGAGCTGGGTGCGGACCAGGGCGGCCTTGGCGTCGAGGTCGAGGCCGGTGAGCACGAACGTCATCGCGTTGCGGTGGCCGTCGACGCTGGCCACGCCGACCTTGAGGGTGGGCGGTGGCGGCGTGCCGCGGGTCCCGGTGACCCGCACCCGGTCCCGGCCCTCCTGTGCGAGCCGGACGGTGTCGAGGTGCGTCACCACGTCCGGGCCCGCGTAGGCCGGTGCGCCGATCTCGTACAGGAGCTGGGCGGTGACCGTCTCCACCGTGACCGCGCCGCCGGTGCCGGGGTGCTTGGTGATCACGGACGAGCCGTCGGCGTGCACCTCGGCGATCGGGAAGCCCGGCCGGCGCCCGCCGTCGGGCAACTCGGTGAAGAACGCGAAGTTGCCACCGGTCGCCTGCGCGCCGCACTCCAGCACGTGCCCGGCGACCGTCGCGCCGGCGAGCGCGTCGAGGTCGTCGCGGGTCCAGCCGAAGTGGGCGATCGCCGGCCCCACCACCAGCGAGGCGTCGGTGACCCGGCCGGTGACCACGACGTCGGCGCCCGCGTCGAGGCAGGAGGCGATGCCGAACGCGCCGAGGTACGCGTTTGCCGCGAGCGCACCGGGATGGTCGAGCGCGTCGCCCTCGGTGTACCCGATGGTGGTGGAGAGGCCGAGCCGGGCGGCGAGGGACCGGAGCGCGGTGGCCAGCCCCGCGGGGTTGAGCCCGCCGGCGTTGGTCACGATGCGCACGCCCCGTTCGGCGGCCAGGCCGAGGCACTCCTCCATCTGACGCAGAAACGTGCGCGCGTAGCCGAGCGCGGGGTCCTTGAGCCGGTCGCGGCCGAGGATCAGCATGGTCAGCTCGGCCAGGTAGTCGCCGGTGAGCACGTCGAGCGGGCCGCCCTCGAGCATCTCCCGCCAGGCGGAGAAACGGTCGCCGTAGAAGCCCGAGGCGTTGCCGATGCGGATCATGATCGGGCGCCGGTGGGCTCGCGACCGGTGCCGGGCGGGCCGGCGAACGCCTGCGCGATGTCCAGCCACTCGTCGGCCACCGGCCCGGTCGCGACGAGTGCCAGGTCGGCCCGGTGTCGCCGCTGCGTGACGAGCAGGCAGAAGTCGAGCGCCGGCCCGACCACCCGGTCGGTCGCCTCCGGTGGCCCGAACTCCCACACGCCCGAAGGCCCGACCAGCTCGACCCGGACCGGCACCGCCGGCGCCTCCCGGCCGTGCACCCGGAAGCTGTGTTCAAGGGTACGGAAGCCGAGGTACGCGATGTGCCGAAGCCGCTCGGTCGGCGGTCGGCGGTGGCCGAGCGTGTCCGCGACGTCCTGGCCGTGCGCCCAGGTCTCCATGATCCGCGCGGTCGCCATGGAGGCGCGCGACATCGACGTGCCGTACCAGGGGAGCTTGGCGGTGGGCGGCGCGGCGGCGAGCGCGTCGGCGAGGGCCGCGCGCCCGGTCCGCCACCGGTCGAGCAGCTCGGCCGGCGGGGCGAGGAAGCTCTCAGTGCCGCGGTCGACGAAGTGCTCCGGATCCTGGAACGCGGTGTTGTTGAGCACCGCCCAGAACGCGTCGCGATCCGCGGCGGCAAGTTTCGCCATGTGGTCGGTCCAGGCGAGGTGGGCGATCTGATGGGCGATCGTCCAGCCGTCGGCCGGGGTCAGCCGCGTCCAGTGCGCCTCCGGGAGCGGACCGACCCGGGCGTCGAGATCGGCCGACTCGTCGGCGAGGTCGACGAGGAGTCCGGCGAGGATGGACATGCGTGCCTCCGCGTCACAGAAGGGTGGCCAGCTGCCGCTTCCAGGCGGCGAGCAGCGCGGTGCGCCGCGCGGTGTCGTCGGAGAGCAGGTTTGCCACGCCGAGGCCGCGGAGCAGGTCGAGGGTGGCCTGCACGGCCTCGCGCACGCCGGGTGTGCGCTCGTCGGCGCCGACCAGCTCGACGGTCAGCCGGTGCATCTCCCGGCCGACCCGCGCCTCCAGTGGGACGAGCGCCGCGCGCAGCTCGGGGTCGGTGCGGGCGGCGATCCACACCTCGAGCGCGGCCACGTAGAGCGGTCCGGTGAACGCGGCGGCCAGCATGTCGACCACCCCGTCGAGCCGCTGCGGACCAGGTGGGAGGGCGGCCGCCTCGGTGCGGATCTCCTCGGCGCGGCGCTCGGCAAGGTGTTCGACGGCGGCCATCACCAGCGACGCCTTGGTCGGGTAGTGGTGCAGCTGCGCGCCCCGCGAGACGCCCGCCATCGCGGCCACGACCGTGGTGGTGGTGCCGGACCAGCCCCGCTCGACGAGACAGTCGACGGTGGCTTCGAGAAGGCGGGCCTGGGTGGCGCGACTGCGCTCCTGCTGCGGCATGCGTACCGGCACACCCACAGCCTGCCCGGTACCAAACAAACAGTCAAGCCTGCTTGTTTTGGCTCCGCTTACCCCATGCGAGGAGGCTCGGGGGCCGTACCTACACGCGGGCCCGGCGGGCCAGGCGCTCCGGGTCGAGGATGATCACGCTCTTGCCGTCGAGCCGCAGCCAGCCACGGGAGGCGAAGTCGGCCAGCGCCTTGTTGACCGTCTCGCGAGAGGCGCCGACGAGCTGGGCCAGCTCCTCCTGGGTGAGGTCGTGCGTCACGCGCAGCACGCCGCCGTCGCGGGTGCCGAAGCGGCCGGCCATCTGGAGCAGGTTTTTCGCCACGCGACCGGGGACGTCCGTGAAGATCAGGTCGGCCAGCGCGTCGTTGGTCCGGCGCAGCCTCCTCGCCAGCACCCGCAGCAGCTGCTCGGCGATCTCGGGCCGGTTGTTGAGCCAGGGGCGCAGCGCCTGCTTGCGCAGCCGGGCCAGGCGGGTGTCGGTCACCGCCGTCGCCGTGGCCGTGCGCGGGCCGGGGTCGAAGAGGGACAGCTCGCCGAGCATGTCGGACGGACCCATGACGGAGATGAGGTTTTGCCGACCATCGGCGGCGCGCCGACCGAGCTTGATCTTGCCGGACAGCACGATGTAGAGGCTGTCGCCGGGCTCGCCCTCGTTGAACACGACCTCGCCCTTGCGGGTCTCGATCGTCTCCATCTCCTTGGCGAGCGCTTCCGCCGCCTCGGGGTCGACACCCTGGAAGATCCCGCTGCGGGCCAACACCTCATCCATCGCCGCACCTCCGCCTGCGCATACTCACACCCGCCAGCGGCCTCGCCAGCGTGTCGACGCGCGCAGTAAGTCTAGGCGCACCAGGGCGGGGATCGGGCGTGCACCCCCGGAAACTTGATCGGCGAGCCGTAGAGTGCGATGGATGTCCGCCGAGCCGACGCTGACCGCCCGCCGCGAGGACGGGCTGGACATTCCCCTGCTGGTGTGGCGGCTGGCCGTGCCGCTGCTCGCGATCTCGTCCGCCCCGCTCGGCGGCGGGATCGGCGTGCGTCACTGGATCGTCAACGCGACGGTGCCGATGTCGTACCGCCGGGACGACCCGGACGTCCACCTGACCGAGCTCGCCGCGCGGGAGCGCCTCGGCGGCCCCGGCGTCGGGCTGCTCACCGGCGTGGACGTGGCCGAGGTCGTCTCCGCCGAAGAGGGTGGCGTGCGGGTGTGGGCCACGGTCGGGCTCGGCGACCCGATCTGGGCGGCCGCCCCGCCCGCCGCGGCGGCGTCCGGGCCGGGCACCGTCAACATCGTCGTGTGCCTGCCCGTCCGCCTCTCGCCCGCCGCACTCGTCAACGCCGTCGCCACGGCCACCGAGGCGAAGGCGCAGGCACTGTGGGACCTCGGCCTGCCCGCCACGGGCACCTCGACCGACGCGGTCTCGGTCCTCTGCCCGCCGGACGGTCCGGAGGCGGCCTACGGCGGCCCGCGCTCGGAGTGGGGCGCGCCGCTGGCCCGAGCCGTCCACACGGCGGTACGTGCCGGCGGCGGCACCGGCCGGGGGTCCGGAATGCCCTGGTCAGACCGGCTTCGGTAGGTCGTCCGGCTGGCGCGGGGAGGGTATGGTCGCGGGGCGATGCCCCCTCGAAAGCGAACTCCCGCGAGCGGCCGACTGTGGCCGCTCGTCGTCGTGCTCGCGATGGGGGCGCTGTTGCTCGGCGGCGGGGTGCTCGCGCTCGTCGTGACCGGCGACTCCACGCCCGCCCCGCAGTGGCGGGACAGCGCGCTCGCCGAGCCTTCCGGCCGGGCGGCGGCGCCCCGCGGCGAGGGTCCGCCCCGCACCATCTCGATGTCCGCGACCGGCGACATCATCATGGGCAACGCGCCCGGAAGGCTCCCGCCCAACGGCGGCAAGGGCTTCTTCGCGGCAGTGCGCGGGGCGCTCAAGGCCGACCTCGTGATGGGCAACCTCGAGGAGCCGATCACCGAAGACACCGGCGCCGGCAAGTGCGGTCCGACGTCCAACAAGTGCTTCCAGTACCGGGTGCCGCCGGCGTACGCCGGGCACCTGAAGGAGGCCGGGTTCGAGCTGCTCAACCAGGCCAACAACCACGGTCACGACTACGGGCCGGCCGGCTTCCGCAACACCCAGCGGGCGCTGGAGGAGCACGGGCTGGAGCACACCGGCGCGCCCGACGAGATCACCGTGATGGACGTCGAGGGCGTGCGGGTGGGCGTGGCCGGCTTCTCCTCGTATCCGTGGTCCAACCCGCTGGTCGACGTGGAGGCGGCGGCCGAGGTGGTGAAGAAGGCCGCGGGCCTGGCCGACATCGTGGTCGTGCAGGTCCACATGGGCGCCGAGGGTGCGGCCATGACCCACGTCAAGCCGGGCACCGAGATGTACCTGGGGGAAAACCGGGGCGACCCGATCAAGTTCGCCCGCGCCATGGTCGACGCCGGAGCCGACCTGATCGTGGGGCACGGGCCGCACGTGCTGCGGGCGATGGAGTTCTACAAGGGGCGCCTGATCGCGTACAGCCTGGGCAACTTCGCCGGCGGCGCGGGCACGCTCAACAAGACCGGCGTGCTGGGGCTGGGCGGGGTGCTCAAGGTCTCGCTCACCGCCAACGGCAGCTGGGGCGGCGGGCAGCTCATCTCGACCTACCTCGACTCCGGCGGCAAGCCCGCCATCGACAACGACCACCGCGGCGCGGTGGCGGTGGCCCGGCTGAGCGCGGCCGACTTCCCGGCCACCGGCGCGAGCGTGGACGGCACCGGAAAGATCACCCCGCACGGGGCGGCCTGAGCTGTCGGTGGGCGGGCGTAGGCTTCGCGCGTGGCCCGTGAAGAGAGTGACCTTTCGCGCAAGCGTCGCGCGCGCAAGATGGGGCGGATCCTGGAGGAGACCCACCCCGACGCACACTGCGAGCTCGACCACGAGACCCCGCTGGAGCTCGCCGTGGCGACGATCCTCTCCGCGCAGACCACCGACGTGCGGGTCAACGAGGTCACGCCCAAGCTCTTCGCGCGCTACCTCAACGCCGCCGACTACGCGGCGGCCAATCGGGCGGAGCTGGAGGAGCTGCTCAAGCCGACCGGCTTCTTCCGCAACAAGACCGACTCGGTGATGAAGCTCGGGCAGGCGCTGGTCGAGCGGCACGGCGGCGAGGTGCCCCGCACGCTCGACGAGCTCGTCAAGCTCCCCGGCATCGGGCGCAAGACGGCCAACGTCATCCTCGGCAATGCGTTCGACGTGCCCGGCATCACGGTCGACACGCATTTCCAGCGGCTCGTGCGGCGCTGGGAGTGGACCGCGGAGAGCGACCCGGTCAAGATCGAGCACGCGATCGGCGCGCTCTTCGACAAGCGCGACTGGACAATGCTCTCCCACCGCGTGATCTTCCACGGCCGGCGGGTCTGCCACGCCCGCAAGCCGGCCTGCGGCGCGTGCACGCTGGCCAAGCTCTGCCCGTCGTATGGGACGGGTCCGACCGAGGCGGTCGCCGCGGCCAAGCTGCTCAAGGGCCCGCGCGCCCGCGAGCTCGCCGTCGCGGCCGGCGTCGACCCGGAGCTGGTGCCCGCCCAGGCGATGGTGGCACCGGATACACCGTGAGGGGTTCTCTAAAAGCGGCAGCCCTGGCGCTCGTGCTGGCTGTCGCCGGATGTGGTGGGTCAGACGAGGCGCCGCCGACCCCCGAGCCGCCGCCCTTCGCCGACTGCGCCGCGCTGACCGTGCCTCCGCCGGCCGCCGTGCCGGTCACGCTCGCCGGTGAGGGTAAGGCGCTGCCCGAGGTGGCGTTGCCCTGCTTCACCGGTGGGCAGGATGTGACCGTGAGCGCGATCCGCGGCCCGGCGGTCGTCAACCTCTGGGGTTCGTGGTGTGGCCCGTGCCGGGAGGAGCTGCCCGCGTTCCAGCGCTTCGCCGAGCGGGCCGCCGGCAAGGTCACGGTCGTCGGGGTGGACACCCGCGACAGGCGTTCGGCGGCGAGCAGCCTGGCCACCGACCTCGGGGTCAAGTACCCCAACCTCTTCGACGAGGACGAGCGCCTCCGCGCTGAGCTCGGGATCACCGTCCTGCCGGCCACCCTCTTCGTCGACCGCGACGGCCGGCTGCGCCACCTCTACAACTCCAGCGCGCTCGACGACGCGACCCTCGCGACGCTGGCCGCGAAACACCTCGGGGTGACGCTGCCATGAGTAGCACCCCGAAAAAACGCTCCGCTTCGCTCCACGTTTCCCCGGCGGCCCCGCCCGAGCCCAACGGGGCGCCGGCGTGGCTGGAGCCGCTGCTCGACCGGCTCGGCACCGCCCGGGTCGAAGACTTCACCCGGCTGCCCACGCCGGAGGAGGGCGGCCGGGCCAGCGCCGTGCTCGTGCTCCTCGGTGAGCAGGATGGCGAGCCCGACGTGCTCATGCTCCAGCGGGCCGAGACGCTGCGCACCCACGCCGGCCAGCCGGCCTTCCCGGGCGGGGCGAGCGATCCCGACGACGTCGACGCCGCCGCGACCGCGCTGCGCGAGGCCGACGAGGAGGTGGGCCTGCGGCCGGAGAGCGTCACCGTGCTCGCCCAGCTCCCGCCGCTGTGGATCCCGGTCAGCGACTTCGTGGTGACGCCGGTGCTCGCCTGGTGGCACACCCCGCACGAGGTACACCCGCGCGAGCCGGCCGAGGTGGCGCGGGTGGCCCGCCTGCCGGTGGCCGAGCTCGTCGACCCGGACAACAGGCTCATGCTGCGGCACCCCAGCGGCTGGATGGGGCCGGCGTTCCAGGTGGGCGGGATGCTCGTCTGGGGGTTCACCGCGGGGGTGTTGTCGGCGCTGCTGGAGATGGGCGGCTGGGCCCGCCCGTGGCCGCGCGACCGGATCGCCGACCTGCCCGCGCCCGCGCCGCAGCCCACGCCGTCCGCCGGAGACGACGTCGGCTGAGCTGGCTGCGCACGCTGGGCGCCCCGGAGGGCCCTCGTCACTCGGGCCTTGCCGGCCCTGGGGCTGACCCCCGGGTTCGCGCCGCATTGGCCGCGAGTCGTGCTCAGCGTTGGCCGGGTCCCCGTACCCTTGACGGGTGTCCGCCATCGATGTCGCTCTTGTCCTACTTATGGTGTTGTTCGCGATCAGCGGATACCGACAGGGATTCGTGATTGGGGCACTGTCCTTCGCCGGTTTCTTCGGCGGCGCGCTGATCGGCCTACAGCTCGGCCCACTGGTGGCCCGGCAGTTCGCGGACGACGCCGTGCGCGTCGTCGTGTCGCTGATCGCCATCTTCGGACTCGCGGTGCTGGGACAGGCGCTGGCCGGCTGGCTGGGCACGCACCTGCGCCACGCCATCACCAGCCCCACCGGCCGCAAGCTCGACGACGCCGGCGGTGCGCTCGTGTCGGTGGTCGCGGTGCTGCTGGTCGCCTGGCTTGTGGCGGTGCCGCTCGGCTCGTCGTCGCTGCCTTGGCTGGCCAGCTCGGTGCGAAACAGCGCCCTCCTCGACGGCGTCAACAGGGTCATGCCGCAGCAGGCCCAGGCGCTCTCCGACGCCCTGCGAAACACGGTGGACACCCGTGGCTTCCCCGAGGTCTTCGGCAACCTGGCGCCCACCCGCGCCCGCGAGGTCGCCGCACCCGACCCCCGCCTGGCCAACTCGCGCGTGGTGGTCAACTCACGCCAGTCGGTGGTCAAGGTGCTCGGCTCGGCGCCGAGCTGCTCGCGGCGCATCGAGGGCTCCGGCTTCGTGTACGCCCCCGAACGCGTCATGACCAACGCCCACGTGGTCGCCGGCACAAGGTCGGTGACGATCGAGCTCGGCGACGAGCGGCTGGACGGCCGCGTCACGGTCTACGACCCCGACCGCGACCTCGCGGTGATCTACGTGCCCGGCCTGGACGCGCCGGTCATGCCGTTCGCGCCCCGCAAGGCCCCGACCAACGCGGACGCGATCGTGCTGGGCTTTCCGCTGGACGGGCCCTACAACGCCCAGTCCGCCCGGGTACGCGACGTCGGCGACATCACCGGCCCGGACATCTACAACGCCGGCGACGTGACCAGGGAGATCTACACGATCCGGGCGCTGGTCCGCAGCGGCAACTCGGGCGGCCCGCTTGTCGCGACCAACGGCCAGGTGCTGGGCGTCATCTTCGCGGCGGCGGCCGACGACCGAAACACCGGCTTCGCGGTGACCGCCCAGGAAGCCGCCCCGGTAGCGACGGCCGGCCAGAGCCGCACCCGCGCCACCACGACAGGCGACTGCACGTAAACCAGTTCCAAACAAGACGGAAGACTTGAGCTACCGCGACGTCCGTCGTGGCCCAGACCCATGCCACGCCCAAGAGGGCTGCCCTCTTGGGGGCTGGGCGCGCGGAGGTGGCAGCGGGGGTCGGGGGTTTCGGTGAGCGCCAGCTCGCCGCCGGCCGCCGCGGTCTCCGGCGGGAGCGGCGGTCCGTAAGTGACGCGGACCCGGGTAAATCTGTCAAAAGCGAGGGTCAGGAGCGGACGCGGCGGCGGAAGGTGATGGCCGCGGCGGCCGCGACCAGCGTCACCAGGATGCCGAAGGCAATCGCCCAGCCGCGCTTGGAGTGCTCGGGCTCGCTGGCGGGCTGGGCCTGCCAGTCGGTGTGTGCGCCCTGCGCGCGCCCACCGACCGGCTGGTCGGCGCTCGTCTCGCCGGTCGTCGTCGCCGCCACGCCGGGCGCCGCGCCGAAGCCGGCCACGCCGTGCGGGGCGTTGGTGTCGAGCGGGTTGCGCTCCACGGTGGACACCCCGACGGTGAGCGCCGCGACCGGGTCGACCAGGCCGTAGCCGTAGCGGTCGTCGCGGCCCACCGCACCGAGGTCGCTAGCGGTGGTGATCAGCCGGTTGACGACGGTGGCCGCGGACATCTGAGGCCACTTGGCCCGGACGAGCGCCGCCGTCGCGCTGACCAGCGGGGCCGCGAAGCTTGTGCCCTGCACCTTCCACGTGCCACCGGGGCGGGCGCCGACCAGGCCGGTCCCCGGGGCGGAGAGCACCGTGGCGGAGCCGGTGATCGAGCCGGACCAGAGGCCCTCGGTCTCGCGCTCCAGGCCGGTGACGGCCAGGACGCCGGGCTCGCGAGCCGGGTACCACACCTCGGTGGCCGGGCGGGTCTGCCCGGCCGCTGGCGCCGGGTCGGCCGAGTGGTTGCCCGTGCAGGCGACCACCACGACGTCGCGGGCGAAGGCGTAGTCGAGCGCGGCCGCGAGGGCGGGGCTTGTGCCGCTGCCGCCGAGCGACAGGTTGATGACCTGGGCGCCGTTGTCGACCGCCCAGCGCACGCCCTTTGCCACGATGAGTGCGTCGTCGTACCGGTTTTCCGCGTCGAGCACCCGCACCGGCAGGATCTTGGCGTGCGGGGCGAGGCCCTCCACACCGTCATCGTCGTCATTGCGGCCGGCGATCAGCCCGGCGACCGTGGTGCCGTGGCCCACCGGGTCGTTGCGCCCGTCGCCGCCGGAGACCAGGTCGATGCCGGGCAGCACCTGGCCGGTGAGGTCGGGGTGGCCGGCGTCCACACCGGAGTCGACCACCGCGACGGTCACGCCGTCACCGGTCGAGTGGCGCCACGCGTGGGTGGCCCGCAGCTCGCCGAGCTGCCACTGCTCTTCACGCACCTGGTCGCGCCGCACCACGGTCGTGGGGACGCCGCCGCCGGCACCGGAGGCCGTGGCCGGGATCGGCGCCTGGCCTTCCGCCACCGCCACCGCCGCCCCGGGGGCCGGGGATGCCGCCGCCGCGCCCGCCGGAGCGGGGGCGCCAGCCAGTGCCGCGACAGTCGCCAACGCCGCCCCGGCGAACCTCGGAGCGGCGCCTCGCTGATGGCGCGACAGGCTCATGGCAGTGTGGCCTCCAGTTGTGGACAACGAGCCAGCCGCCGCCGAGTCGCTGTCCCTCTTCCGGGCGCAGTCGTACGACGCAGGTTACCGCGTCGATGTGTCCACTGGGTCCACCCCGAAAAGATCTAAGGCTGACACAAAGGATCACGGAACGGTCGGTAGGTAGGCGAGCTGCACCAGCCGGACCCCCTCGCGGCGGGTAACCAGGCGGCCGCGGCCCGGCGGCAGCGGCTCCGGCCGCACGCCGCCGACCAGCGCACCCTCCTCTTTGTCGCCGGACATCACCAGACCGGGTGACGCAAGCTCGCGGAGCCGCTGGATCACCGGCTCGTAGAGCGCCCGGGACGCGCCGCCCGACCGGCGGGTCAGGACGAGATGCAGGCCGACGTCGCGCGCTTGGGGCAGGTGCTCGACGAGCGGCAGCAGCGGGTTGACCGGTGCGGCCGCGACGAGGTCGTAGTCGTCCACCAGCACGAACAGCTCCGGCCCGGTCCACCACGACCGGTCGCGCAGCTGCTGCGGCGTGACGTCCGGCCCGGGCAGGCGCCGCCGCATGTAGCCGTCGACCGACTCGATCAGCTGGCCGGTGGTGGCGGCCGTCGTGCCGTACCCGATCAGGTGATCGGAGTCGATCGCGCCGAGCAGGCTGCGCCGGTAGTCGACGAGGATCAGTCGGGCCTGCTCCGGCGCGAAGCGGCGGGTTATCGACGTGGCCAGCGCCCGCAGGAACGACGACTTGCCGCACTCCGCGTCGCCGAAGAGCAGCAGGTGCGGGTCGCTGCCGAAGTCCACATCGACCGGCCGCAGGTCGGCTTCGGCGATGCCGATCGGCAACCGGAGGCCGGCCCCGCTCGACAGGTCAAGGTCGTCGTACGGCAGGACCGGCGGCAGCAGTCGCACCCGGGGCGCGGGCGGCCCGGGCCAGCCGGCCGCGATGGCCCGCACCAGTGCGGCCGGGTCGCCGTCGAGCGCGGAGAGCGCCGGCAGTGCGGTGAGCAGGTGGCGCCCCTCGGCCGTGATGCCGCGTCCGGGCACCTTCTCCGGGACGGTCAGCGCGGCCCGCCGGGAGACGAGCGAGTCGGTCGGGTCGCCCAGCCGCAGCTCCACGCGGGAGCCGAAGAGGTCGCGGATCGGCGGCCGGAAGTCAATCCAGCGCGAGGCGGCGGCCACGACGTGTACCCCGTAGGAGAGCCCACGGGTGGCGATGTCGGTGACCATCGGCTCCAGGTCGTCGTAGTCGCCACGCAGGGTGGCCCACCCGTCCACCACCAGGAAGACGTGGCCGTCGACCGGCGCGCCCGACTCCCGCTGGGCGAGGAGGGCGGCGACGTCGCCGACCGTGCGCCGTACGGCCTCGGCGTCCAGCCGCCCGGCCACCCCACCCACGTGCGGCAGGTCGCGGAGCAGGGCGAGCGAGCCGCCGCCGAAGTCGAGGCAGTAGATCCGAACCTCGGTGGGCGAGTGGGTGAGCGCGAGGCCGCAGAGCAGCGTGCGGAGGACGGTCGACTTGCCGCTCTGCGGCCCGCCCACGACCGCGACGTGGCCGGCCGCGCCGTCGAGGGCCAGCCACAGCACGTCGCGGCGCTGCTCGAACGGATTGTCGATCACGGCGACCGGCACCTGGAGCGCGCCGCGCAGGTCGGGGTTGGCGACGGTGAGGCCGCGGGCCGGGTCGCTGCCGACCGAGCCGAGCAGCTCGTCGAGTGCGGGCGGGCGGGACAGCGGCGGCAGCCACACCCGGTGTGCCGGCGGCCCTTGCCCGGCCAGCCGCTCGACCAGCAGCTCCAGCAGGCTCGGGCCGCCCTCGGCGGGTGGCGTGGCCGGCGTCGGTGCCGGGACGTAGTGGGTGCCGTACGGCAGCACCCGGGGACGCCCGGCTCGCGCCGCCGGCAGCCGGTCGCCAGGGCGGCGGAACGGGCCGGAGACGTACGCCGCCTTGAACCGCACCAGCGGCTCGGTGCCCGCCTTCAGGAACCCGTGGCCGGGTGAGCGGGGCAGCTCGTACGCGTCCGGTACGCCCAGCACGGATCGCGATTCAAGGGACGAGAACGTGCGTAACCCGATCCGGTACGACAGGTGGGTGTCCAGCCCGCGCAGCCGCCCTTCCTCGAGCCGCTGCGAGGCGAGCAGCAGGTGTACGCCCAGCGAGCGGCCCAACCGTCCGATCTGGAGGAACAGGTCGATGAAGTCGGGCTTGGCGGCGAGCAGCTCGGCGAACTCGTCGCAGACGAGCAGCAGGTAAGGCAGCTTCCCGTACTCGCGGACGTTGGACACGCCCGCGCGCCGCAGCAGCTCCTGCCGGCGCACGATCTCGCCGTTGAGGGCGTCGGTCATGCGGTCGACCAGCGGCAGCTCGTCGGCGAGGTTGGTGATCACGGCGGCGGTGTGCGGCAGCCGGTCGAGCGCCGCGAACGTGGCCCCGCCCTTGTAGTCGACGAGCACGAAGTTGAGCTCTTCGGAGGAGTGCGTCGCGGCGAGCCCGAGCACGAGCGTGCGCAGCAGCTCGGACTTGCCCGATCCGGTAGCGCCGACGAGCAGCCCGTGCGGGCCCATGCCGTCCTGCGCCGACTCCTTCAGGTCGAGCTCGACCGGCCGGCCCGCGGGGGTGACGCCGATCGGCACGCGCAGGCGGTCGCGTGCGGCCCGGGGCTGGCTCAACCCGGACCTGGGCGCGGAGCGGCCAGCTCGGATTGAGCCGGCATCCGGGGCCGAAGCGAGCGGAGCGAGCCAGCCAGCAGAGCCCCGGGGTGGTGGCGGCGCGTCGAGGTCGCCGAGGCCGAGCAGCTCGGCCGGTGCCGGCTCGGCCGCGGCCGGCGGTTCCTCGGCGTCGGCGGGCGCCGCGAGGCGGTACGGCGCGAGCCGCCGGGCCACCGCCTCCGCCTCCACCGCCGTCAGCCCGTCGGCGTGCCCGATGCCGGCCGGGCCGTCGCCGGAGTCGACGAGCAGGTGCCCGTCCTCGCCAACCGACAGCACAAGCGTCGACGGATCGAGCAGGCGCGGCGGCGGATCGTCGAGGTCCAGAAAGGACACTCCGTCGATGCCGCCATCCTGGCTCCAGGAGGCGCCGTCGAGCACGACGACCACGTGCGGCCCTTCGCTCGCCGCGCCGCCGGCGAACCGCGGCCGGCTCCCCACCACGTCGCCCAGCAGCCGCTCCAGCTCCGGGCCCGAGCCGGCGACGAGCCGCACCGGGCCTAGCGCGTCGGTGCGCGTGGGGTGCTGGGCGTGCGGCAGCCATTTGACCCACTCCCATATGGCCCGCCGCTCCGGCCCGGCGCAGACCGCGATCCGCAGGTCGTCGGGCGCGTGGAAGACGGACAGCTGCATGACCATCGCGCGAACCAGCGCCGACGCGTCGCCGCGCAGGTGGATCCGGGCGAAGCCGCGCAGCGACAGCGCCACTGGCAGGTCGGGCACCACCGAGTACGCGTCGAGGAAGCGCCGCAGCGCGCCGGCGGTCATCGGTTCGAGGTCGTCGGGCGTGCGGGTGACCGGGGGCACCAGGGGGGTGGCCAGCGCCTGCGGGCCGGCGCCGACGCGTACCACCCCGAAGTCCGGGTCGGCAGGCCGCCGCTCCCACAGCCGATGACTGGCCACAGTGGACCACAGCCGCTCCGGCTCCGGGTGGCGGTAGGCGAGCCCGGCCCGCTGGCGCGCGACGGTCTCGCGGGCCCGGCGGCGGAGGCCGGCCAGATGGCGGAGGTAGTCGCGGCGGGCCGCCATCATCTCGGCCTTCTTCGGCCCGCCCGCGCCGCCCCAGGAGGCGAGCATCGCCAGTGAGGAGACGCCGAAGAGCGCGCCCACGACGTACGAGTACGGCCCGCCGCCCCGCCCCATCAGCATCGCCATCGCGACGCCGCCGCCGAGCATCGGCAGCACCACCATGAGCTGCTGCCAGCGGGCACCAGCCACCTGCGGGATCTCCGGCGGCGGCCCCACGTGCAACTCGCCGGAGGGGATCTCGGGTGCCGGCCTGCGGGCCGACCGTCGCAAGGGGACAGTCGCCACGATGGGTCACCTCCCAGACGCACATCGTAGGTAAACTCGCGCGGAATGGAGGACCCTCGATGACTGCCGGACTGGCCCGGGTCACGATCAGTACGCCACGGCGGCGGCTCGACGTCGCCCTGCCCGAGCAGGTGCCGGTGGCCGAGTTGCTGCCGGAGGTGCTGCGGCACGCCGGTGACGGGCTCGCCGACGACGGCGAGCGGCACGGTGGATGGATCCTGCGCCGCGCGGACGGCGCGGCGTTGTCGGCTGGTCAAGCTTTGTTGCCCCAGGGGGTACGCGACGGGGAGCTGCTCTTCCTGCTGCCCGCGCGGGTCCGGTGGGCCGAGCCGGCGTACGACGACGTGGTCGAGGCGATCGCGGACGGCGCGCGACGCCGGGGCGCTTCCTGGTCGCCGGGCGCCACGCGGGTCGCCGGCCTGGCGGCAGCCGGCGCGCCGCTCGCGCTGGGGCTCGCCGCCGCGGTGCGTGCCACGCCACCGTGGCATCTCGTGCCGGCCGTCGTTGCCGCGCTGCTGCTCGTGGCCGGCGCGGTGGTGGCACGCGCGCGGCGCGACGGATTGACCGGCGCCGCCCTCGCCGGCTACGCCCTGCCGTACGCGTTCGCGGCCGGCGCGCTGCTGGCCGGGTCGGGACGTCCGGCGCAGGCGCTGGCCGGCTCGGCCGCGTTGCTCGTCGCGTCCCTCCTCGGCGCCGCCGGCGTGGCGGCCCACCTGCGGGTCTTCGTCGCCGGGGGCACGGCCGGCCTGCTCGGCGGGCTGTCCGCACTGGCCGCGCTGGGCGGCCTCACGCCGCACGGTGCGGCCGCCGTCCTGCTGGCCGTGCTCGCCTGCGGAGTCGGCGCCCTGCCGCTGCTCGCGATCCGCCTCGGCCGGTTGCCGCTGCCGCCGGTCACATCGCCGGTCACTTCGCCGCCGGACCCGGCCGGTGTAGAGGTGGCCGCGGAGCGCACCGAGGAGATCCTCACCGGTCTGCTGGCCGGCCTCGCGGTCCTCGCCGTCGCGGCGTCCGCGGTCCTGGTCACCACCGGCGGCCTCGCCGGCCGGCTGCTCGTCGGGGTCGCGGCCGCCGGCCTGCTGCTGCGCGCCCGGCTGTTCGCCGCCGTGCACCACCGCGTGCCCCTTGTCGCCGCCGGGCTCGGCGGTGCGGTCGCGGCCGGCGCCGCCCTGCTGGCCACCGGCGACGAGCCGATGCTCCTCGCGGTCGCGGCCGGCGGCACGCTCGCGGCGCTCGCCGCCGCCGCGTACGCGCATCGGCCGCCCTCGCCCTACCTGGGCCGGGCGGCCGACGTGCTGGATACGGCGCTCGTGGTCTGCGTGGTGCCGGTCGCGTGCGCGGTGCTCGACCTCTACGCCGCCGTCCGCGACCTGTGAGGCGACGGCAGTCGGATATCCGTCAGTGGGACGTTTCGCCCTCGGCCGCCGCGTCTTGGGCCCGCCGGTAGGAGGCGCGGATCTCCGCCTCGGCCTCCGTCCGCCCGACCCAAGTGGCACCTTCGACCGACTTGCCCGGTTCGAGGTCTTTGTAGACCTCGAAGAAGTGCTGGATCTCCAGCCGGTCGAACTCGCCCAGGTGGTGGATGTCGCGCAGGTGCTCCTGCCGCGGGTCTTCGAACGGGACGCACAGGACCTTGTCGTCGCCGCCCTTCTCGTCCTTCATCCGGAACATGCCGATGGTGCGGCACCGGATGAGGCAGCCTGGGAAGGTCGGCTCCTGCACCAGCACCAGCGCGTCCAGCGGGTCGCCGTCAGCGCCGAGCGTGCCCTCGATGAAGCCGTAGTCGGCCGGATACTGCGTCGCGGTGAAGAGCGTGCGGTCCAGCCTGATGCGGCCGGTCACGTGGTCCACCTCGTACTTGTTTCGGTGACCTTTGGGGATCTCAACCGTTACGTCGAAATCCATCTCACGCTCCCCAATCTCGCCGCCCAAGTGTCGTGATGTTGCCCCATCAGATCGGGCTGGCGAACGCCGCATAGTGTTCGGACGCAAGTATCGTCGCCTAGACCGGATGACACGAATGAGGAGGGGCCGGTGGGGAGGCAAGATTCACAGCACGGCCCCGGAGACGAGACCATCCGGTTGCCGGTGACCCCGCCCGAGCAGACCCAGACGATCCGGCTGCCCTCCTTCTTCCCCCCGCCGTCCGCGCCGCACAAGCCGCAGCCGGCGCCGCCCGCACTCCCGCCCGGGGAGGGTGGCGCGCGGCCGCCGGAAAAGAAGCGGCGGCGCGGCCTGCTGGCCACGTTCATCGTGGTCGTGCTGCTCCTCGCCGGGCTCGTGGCCGGCGCGGCGATCGTCCGCCCCGGCCCGGTCGACGAGTGGCTGGGCGGCGACGCGAGCGAGCCCACCGCGACCGCGGCCGCCCCCGAGACGCCCGACCCGCCGCCCGCTCCGGTGCTCGTCGCCTCGGCCTCCGACATCCCGGCGCCGACCGCCGCGGGCGTGAAGGCGGCGCTCGACCCGGTCGTGGCCGCCGCCGGGCTCGGCAGCAGCCTCAATATCGCGGTGGTCGACGCGGCGACCGGCGACCAGCTGTACTCGCGCGGTCCCGACGTGCCGACCACACCCGCCTCGACCACCAAGCTGGCCACCGCCGCCGCCGTGCTGGCCACGCGCGGGCCGGCCTACCGGATCCCGACCCGGGTCGTCGCCGGCGCCAAGCCCGGCGAGGTGGTGATCATCGGCGGCGGCGACGCGACGCTGTCGGCCGGCGCCACTGGCACCTACGCCGGCGCGGGCCGGCTCGACCAGCTCGCCAAGCAGGTCAAGACCGCCCTCGGCGGGGCCGCACCGACGCGGGTCGTCGTCGACTCGACGCTGTTCACCGGCCCGGCGTTCGAGCCGAGCTGGGACCCGGACGTGCCGACCGGCGGGTTCGGGGCGGCGACCACGGCCCTGATGACCAACGGTGCGCGGGTCAACCCCAAGATCACCCACGGGTACGCCGAGCGCTACTCGCAGCCGGACCTCGCCGCGGGCCAGGCGTTCGCACGGGCCCTCGGCCTGAAGGCGTCGGCGGTGACCCGCGGCAAGGCACCGGCCGGCGCGCCGGGTGCGGCCGACGCGACCGCCACGCCCAGCCCCGAGACCACCCAGGCCGCGGCCGGCACCGCACCGGCGCCCGGCACCGAGCTGGGCAAGGTGGAGTCGCCGCCGATCCTCCGCCTCGTCGAGATCATGCTGGTCGACAGCGACAACGTGGTGGCCGAGTCGCTGGCCCGGCAGGTCGCACTCGCCAAGGACCTGCCCGCGTCGTACGCGGGTGGCGCGGCCGCCACAAAGGCCGTACTCGCGGATCTCGGCCTGCCCGCCGCGGAGATCGCGCTTTCGGACGGCAGTGGCCTGTCCCGGAAGAACAGGCTCACCCCCTCGGTCCTCACCGGCGTGCTGCGGCTCGCCGCCAGCGGCTCGCACCCCGAGGTGGCCGGGTTGCTGGCCGGCCTGCCGGTCGGCGCCTGGTCGGGCACGCTGCGTGAGCGCTACCGCAATCCCGCCGCCGACGGCAAGGTGGGCGCCGGCGTGGTCCGGGCCAAGACCGGCACGCTCGCCGGGGTCAACGCCATCTCCGGTGTGGTGACCACCGCCGACGGCCGCCTGCTGGCATTCGCTGTGCTGGCCGACAAGGTGCCGGTCGGCAAAGACCGCGCCGAGGCCGGCCTCGACAAGATCGCCAACGCGTTGGCGAAATGCGGTTGTGGGTAGTCCGAGTACCTTGGGGTGATGGCGCAGTTCGTGGACTGGGACCTGGCCGCCGCCACCGCGGGCGCGCTGGGCAAGGCGGGCCCGAGAGTCTCGTACGACGAGGCCACCGACGTCGTCGCCGATCTACGGCGACTGACCGATGAGGCGGCGGAGATCGTCTCCTCCTACACGGGGCTGCGGTCCCAGGTCGCCCACCCTCCGGTGCAGGTCGTCGACCGCAAAGACTGGGCGGCGATCAACATCGCCGGCCTCCGCGAGGTGGTCACCCCGCTGGTGAGCCGGCTGGCCGGTGACAAGCAGCCGGGCGTGTTCACCGACGCCATCGGCTCGCGCCTGACCGGCGTGCAGGCCGGCACCGTGCTGGCCTACCTCTCCGGGCGGGTCCTCGGGCAGTACGAGGTCTTCTCCTCCGACCCCGGCCAGCTGCTCCTCGTCGCGCCCAACATCGTCGAGGTCGAGCGCAAGCTCCAGGCCGACTCCCGCGACTTCCGGCTCTGGGTGTGCCTGCACGAGGTCACCCACCGCACCCAGTTCACCTCGGTCCCGTGGATGCGTGGCCACTTCTTCGGCGAGGTGCAGGCCTTCGTCGATGCCTCGCAGGCGGGCAGCGAGCACTTCCTCGAGCGGATCCGCCGCAGCGTCGCGACCCTCTCCGAGGCGGTGCGCAACCCCGACAGCCGGGTCAGCGTGCTCGACCTCGTGCAGACCCCCGGGCAGCGCGCCGTCCTCGACCGGCTCACCGCGCTGATGACGCTGCTGGAAGGGCACGCCGAGTTCGTGATGGACGGCGTCGGCCCCGAGGTGATCCCGAGCGTCGAGCAGATCCGATCCAAGTTCAACCGGCGCCGCGAGGGGGGCACCCCGCTGGAAAAGACGATCCGCAAGCTGCTCGGCGTCGACGTGAAGATGCGGCAGTACGCGGAGGGTCGCAAGTTCGTGCACGGGGTGGTCGAGCGGGTCGGCATGGCCGGCTTCAACAAGGTCTTCAGCTCGCCGCTCACCCTGCCCCGCGTCGAGGAGCTGGGCGACCCGGACGCCTGGGTGGCGCGGGTCCACCCCCAGGCCGGCTGACCCGGCGTACATGGCCGCGCTCGCGCCGCCGGTCGCCGCCGTCCGCACCGCGGTCAGGCAGGCGTTGCGCGGGATGGGCGGCACCGTGCTCGTGGCCTGCTCCGGCGGTGCCGACTCGCTGGCCCTCGCGGCGGCGGCCGCGTTCGTCGCCCCGCGCGAAGGGCTGGCGGCTGGGCTGGTGACCGTCGACCACGGGCTTCAGGCCGGCTCCGCCGAGCGGGCCGCCGCCGTGGCGTCCTGGGCGACCTCGGCCGGCCTGGCGCCGGTGGAGGTCGCGACCGTCACCGTGTCCGGCCAGGGTGGTCCGGAGGCGGCCGCCCGAGACGCGCGCTACGCGGCCCTGATCGCCGCGGCGACCCGGCTGGGTGCGAGCGCGGTGCTGCTCGGGCACACCCGCGACGACCAGGCGGAGACCGTGTTGCTGGCCCTGGCGCGCGGATCCGGGCCGCGCGGGATGGCCGGCATGCCGAGCCGGCGTGAGGTGGACGGCGTGGCCCTGCTGCGCCCGCTGCTCGACGTCTCCCGCGACGAGACCCGCAAGGCCTGCGCCGCGCTGGGCCTCAGCCCGTGGGACGACCCGCACAACGCGGACCCGGCGTACGCCCGCGCAAGGGTCCGGTCCAGTGCGCTGCCGGCCCTTGTCGAGGCGCTCGGCGCGGGCGTGGTCGACAACTTGGCCCGGACGGCCCCCCTGCTCGCCGCCGACGCCGCGGCGCTCGACGAGATCGCGGCGGCCGCGCTGGAGCGGGCCCGCCGCCTGGAGGGCGCCCTCGACGTCGGCGAGCTGGAGCGGCTGCCGGACGCCGTACGCACCCGCGTGCTGCACGCGTGGGCCCGTGAGCGCGGCGCACCGCCCGCGGCCCTCTCCCACCGCCACGTCGCGGCGCTCGACGCGCTCGTCGTCGCGTGGCGTGGTCAGGGCCCGGTGCATCTGCCCGGTGGCCTTCCCGTGGCCCGGCGGGGCACCCTGATCAGGTGATCATTCACCGGCACAAGCCGCTGTACGCCCCGCGTGGTGTCGTCGCCACAAGCCAGCCGCTCGCCGCGACCGCCGGCCTCGACGTGCTGCGGCGCGGCGGCAACGCGGTCGACGCGGCGATCGCCACCGCCGTCGCCCTGACCGTCGTGCAGCCCGGCTCCAACGACATCGGCGGAGACCTGTTCGCGATCGTCTGGGACGGCAACCGCCTGCACGGCCTCAACGCCTCCGGCCGCTCGCCCGCCGCCCTCACCGCCGACCGGGTGCCGGGCGGCATGCCGGAGCGGGGCTGGCTGCCGGTCACCGTGCCGGGCGCACCGGCGGGCTGGCGCGACCTGCACGCCCGCTTCGGCGCGCTGCCCTTCGCCGACCTCTTCACCGACGCGATCGCGTACGCCGAGCGTGGCTACCCGGTCTCGCCGGAGATCGCCCGCGCCTGGGCCCGCTCGGTGGCGCAGTACGCGCGCATGTCCGGTCCGGAGTACACCGAGTGGGGCCGGATCTTCACGGTCGACGGTGGACGGTCACCCAGGGCGGGCGAGCGTTGGGCGAACCCCGGCGCCGCGGGCACGCTGCGGCTGATCGCGGAGACCGGCGCGGAGGCGTTCTACACCGGTGCGGTGGCCGCCGCCCTGTCCGACCACGCCGCCCGGACCGGTGGGCTGATCACCGCCGCTGATCTGGGGGCACACGCGTCAAGCTGGGTCGATCCGATCTCCGTCAGCTATCGCGGGCACGAGGTCTGGGAGCTGCCACCCAACGGCCAGGGCGTGGCCACGCTCGTCGCGCTGGGCATCCTCGACGGCGTCGACCTTGCCGCGCTGCCGGCCGCCGAGCGCCTGCACTGGCAGATCGAGGCGATGAAGCTCGGCTTCGCGGACGCGTTCGCCTACGTGGCCGACCCCGATCGGGCGACCGTGCCGCCGTCGGCGCTGCTCGACCCCGAGTACCTTGCCGCGCGCCGGTCCGAGATCGGCGAACGGGCCGCGGTCCCGGCGCCCGGCGAGCCGGCTCGTGGCGGCACCGTCTACCTGTGCGCCGCCGACGCGGACGGGCTGATGGTCAGCCTCATCCAGTCCAACTACATGGGCTTCGGGTCGTTCGTCGCCGTGCCGGGCTACGGCTTCGGCCTGCAAAACCGCGGCCTGGGTTTCCGCGCCGAGCCGGATCACCCGAACGGTATTGGGCCGGGCCGGCGCCCGTTCCACACGATCATCCCGGGCTTCCTCACCCGTGGTGGGGCACCGGTCGGCCCGTTCGGGGTGATGGGCGGGCACATGCAGCCGCAGGGTCACCTCCAGGTGATCACGTCCACCGTGGACGGCCTGGACCCGCAGGCGGCGCTCGGCGCACCCCGCTGGTACTGGCAGTCCGGCCGGGCGGTGCTCGTCGAGGACGGCCTGGCCGGCGCCGACGCGATCGCCGAGCTGGAGCGCCGCGGGCACGAGATCACCGTCGAACGCGAGCCCTCCACCTTCGGGTACGGCCAGGCGATCTGGTGTCTGCCGGATGGCGGATACGTGGCCGGCTCGGAACCGCGCGCGGATGGTTGCGCCGTCGGCTACTGACGGCCGTGCCGTCTTTGAAGTTTCCAGGCACCATGAAAGCCTTGGTGCGTGGAGAGGGCAGCGGGGATGCGTCGACACAAGTGGTTCCGGGCAGTCGTCGCGGTGGCACTCGTGCCGCCGCTCGCCTGGGGCGCGCCCGCGTCCGCCGAGCCTCCGCCACTGACCGCGACCGCGATCCAGCCGACCGGCCGGGTCACCGCCGAGGCCGCGCCGACCAGCCGGCTGGCCGAGACCGACCCGGCCCTCCTGGGGCGCGAGGAGTCGGAGCGGGTCCCGGTGGTCGTCAAGCTCGACCACGACCCGGTCGCTACGTACGCGGGCGGAGTGCCCGGCTTCGCCGCCACCAGCCCGTCCCGCACCCGCGCCAAGCTGGCGCGAGGTGCCGCCGAGCGGTCCTACGAGGACTATCTGGCCGCGCGCGAGGAGCGGTTCATCGCCGACCTGGGCAAGCGGGTCCCCGGTGCCGAGGTGCGGCAGCGGCTGCGCGTGGTCTACGGCGGCGTCTCCGCCACCGTGCCGGCCAACCGGGTCGACGACCTGCTGGCGATCGACGGTGTGGTCGCCGTGCAGCGCGACGACCTGCGGCAGCCGCTCGCCGACCCCAACACCTCGTTCATCGGCGCGACAAGCGTGTACCCGAAGGTCGGCGGCGACCGCAACGCCGGGCGCGGCGTGCTGGTCGGCGTGATCGACACCGGCGCCTGGCCGGAGCACCCGTCCTTCGCCGACCAGGGCCACCTCGGCGCCGCGCCGGCGCGCGCCGACGGCTCGGTGCGCCCCTGCGACTTCGGTGACAACCCGCTGACCCCGGCCGCCGATCCGTTCCGGTGTGGAAAGAAGCTGATCGGCGGCGCGACGTTCCTGGAGACATACCTGTCGCGGCACGACGACGAGGAGTACCGGACCGCCCGCGACAGCAGCGGCCACGGCACCCACACCGCGTCGACCGCCGCCGGCAACGTGGTCACCTCGGCCAAGCTGCTCGGCGTCGAGCGGGGGCCGGTGCAGGGTGTCGCGCCGGGCGCGTGGGTGTCCGTCTACAAGGCACTCGGTGAGGCCGGCGGATACGGCTCGGACATCACCCGCGCGGTTGGGCAGGCGGTCGCCGACGGCGTCGACGTGCTCAACTACTCGGTTTCCGGTGGCACCGACCCGTACAAGGACCCGGTCGAGCTCGCCTTCCTCGATGCGTACGCGGCGGGCGTCTTCGTCGCCGCGTCGGCGGGCAACTCCGGCCCCGGTGCCGCGACGATCAACCACACCTCGCCCTGGGTCACCACCGTCGGCGCATCGACGGGCACCCGCGACTTCAACGCCACGCTGCGGCTGCGGGCCGGCGGCAAGCAGCTCACGCTCAAGGGCGCCTCGATCACCGCCGGGGTCGAGGCCGACACGCCGGTCGTCCTGGCCGGCGGCGTTTCCGGGTACACCGGCGGCGCGCTCTGCGAGGCCCCCGCGGATCGGGGCATCTTCGCCGGCAAGATCGTTGCCTGCCAGCGCGGCGGCAACGCCCGCGCGGCGAAGGGCTACAACGTCGTGCAGGGCGGCGCGGTCGGCATGATCCTCTACAACCCGTCGCTCGCCGACGTGGAGACCGACAGCCACTGGCTCCCGACCGTCCACCTCGCCGACGGCACCCGGTTCGCCGCGTTCATGGCCGCCAACCCGGCGGTCACCGCGACGTTCACCGGCGGGCGGTCGGAGCGGGGCAAGGCCGACGTGCTCGCCGCGTTCTCCGCGCGCGGGCCGGGCGGGCCGGCCATCAAGCCCGACCTCACCGCGCCGGGCGTGCAGGTCCTCGCCGGGCACACACCCACGCCGGCCGCGGCGGACGGCGGGCCGCCGGGCGAGCTCTTCCAGGCCATCGCCGGCACGTCGATGGCCGCGCCGCACGTCGCCGGCTCGGCGGTCCTGTTGAAGGCACTGCACCGCGACTGGACGCCCGGACAGGTCAAGTCCGCCCTGATGACCACGGCGCGCACGGCGGTGCGCAAAGAGGACGGAAAGACGTGGGCCGGCCCGTACGACCGGGGCAGCGGTCGGATCGACCTGGCGGTGGCCGGTGACCCCGGGCTGACCTTCGACGAGTCGGCCGGCCGGATGCTGGCGCTGGGCGCCGACCCGGCGGGCGCGGTGCACCTCAACCTTCCGTCGGTGTACGCGCCCACGATGCCCGGCCAGCTCACCACCGTCCGCACCGCGAAGAACGTGACGAAGGTGGCACAGACCTACCTGGCGTCCGTGAGCGCGCCGGCGAAGAGCCGGATCACAGTCACACCGAGCGTGTTCACTGTCGCGCCGGGCAAGGCCGTCGACCTGCGGATCACTGTCACGTCGACCGCGCCCGAGGGGCGGTACACCGGCGAGGTCCGCCTCGATCCCACCCGGCCCGGCCTGCCCACGCTGCACCTGCCGGTCGCGTTCACCCCCAAGGCGGGCAACGTGACGCTGGCAAGTGACTGCGCCTCGGCGGCGGTGCGGTGGCGGGCGTACACGCCGTGCACGATCACCGCCCGCAACGTCTCCCTGGCCGACGCCACCGTCGACCTTGAGACGGTGGTCGACGAGCACCTGACCGTGAGCGGAGTCGGCGGCGCGACGAAGACCGGCGCCCGCTCGGCGGTGCGGCGGGGCCTCGTCGTGCCCGGTGCCCGCCCGGGCACCCCCACCCTCAAGCCGGTCACGAGCTCCGGCTACCGCCCGCTCGAGCAGTACGGCGTCGTACCCACCAAGGTCGGCGACCGCGACATGGTCACGTACGAGGTGCCGGAGTTCGTCTACGGCGGCAAGGCGTACAAGTCGATCGGTGTCGACGCCAACGGCTACCTGGTCGTCGGTGACGCGGCCGGCGCCGCCGGGGCCCGGCCCGGCCGGCTGCCCGACGTGGCCCGTCCCAACAACGTGCTCGCGCCGTTCTGGACCGACTTCAGCGGCAGCCGCGAAAGGAGCATCCGCGCGGCCCGCCTGACCGACGGCGTCTCCGCCTGGGTGGTGGTCGAGTGGCAGGTCGACAGCCTCCACTTCCAGGTGTGGCTCGGTGCCAACGGCGTGGAAGACGTGGTCTTCGCGTACGACCCGGCCGCGCCGCCGCGGGCGGTCGCGGGCCGCCCGGTGGTGGTCGGGGCGGAAAACGCCGACGGCAGCGCCGGTCAGCTGGCCGCCAAGCTCCCCACCGGAGACCTGCGGGTGGCCAGCACGCTGCCCGCCACCGCTTCGTACACCGTGCAGGTCACCGGCGCGGTGCCCGGCTCCGGCCGGATCGCCACCCGGATGACCGCGTCGACGATCCCGGGCACGTCGGTCGCCACCACGGACATCAAGGTGGTGCTGCCCGCGGGCGGCTGGCGCCCGTGACTACGCCGCGGGCTCGCGCTCGCGAAACGTGGTCCGGTAGGCCTGTGGCGTGGCACCGACCCGGCGGGTGAAGTGGTGGCGCATCGTCGCCGTGTCGCCGAAGCCGGCCCGGGTCGCGATCGCCTCGACGCCCAGGTCGGTGTCTTCCAGCAGCCGGCGGGCGAGCAGCACCCGCTGGTTGGTCAGCCAGTCGTGCGGCGTGGTGCCGGTCTCGGCGCGGAAGCGGCGGGCGAACGTGCGGGGCGCCATGTGTGCCCGCGCGGCGAGGTCGTCGACCGTGACCGCCTCGTCGAGGTGGGTCATCAGCCAGGTCAGCACCGGCTCGAGCGTGGCCGCCTCGGGGGTCTTGGGCATCGGCGCCTCGACGAACTGCCGCTGACCACCGTCGCGGTGCGGCGGCACGACCATGCGGCGGGCCATCTTGGTGGCCAGCGCGGACCCGTGCGCCTGCCGCACGAGGTGCAGCGCGGCGTCGATGCCCGCAGCCGTGCCGGCGCTGGTGAGCAGATTGCCGTCCTGCACATACAGCGAGTCGCAATGCACCTGCGCCTTCGGGAAGCGCTCCTGTAGCTCGTCCACGTACTTCCAGTGTGTGGTGCAGTGCCGCCCGTCGAGGAGCCCCGCCTCGCCGAGCACGAAGGACCCGGAGCAGACGCTCATCACGTAGGCACCCCGTGCGTCCGCCCGGCGCAGGGCGTCGAGGACGTCCTGCGGGATGGAGAAGCCGTCGCCGTGCGCCGGCACCGCGACAAGGTCGGCGGTCTCGACCGGCGTCAGGTCGGAGGCGGGCGAGATCTCGAAGCCGGATTTGGTCGATACCGGCTTGCCGTCCGCGCTGCACACGTCGAAGCGGTAGCCGGGGAAGCCGTCGTCGGTCCGGTCGGTGCCGAAGACCTCGCAGAGCACTCCCAGCTCGAAGGCGGCGACCCCGTCGAACACGATCACGGCGACGTTGCGAAGCATGCTGCCACCCTACTACGGAGTTGGCAGGATTTTAAGGGTCAATGGCATTGCTGCCACTGTGCTAAGGGGCAGGTCTGGCGGAGACTACTTACATAAGCCCGGTGCGCACCGGCGGCAGACCTCAAAAGAGAGCAACACGACCTTCGGGAAAGGTTGAGCCGCCATGGAACTCTTCGTACTCCTGCTGTTCTTCGTCGTCCTCGCGATCGCCTCCATCTTCGGGTGGACCTCCGACAGCCGCGACTCCGCGGACTGGAAGCCCTCCGAAAGCGGGCGCCGCCGCAGCCGCCCCCGGCTGCTCTAACAGCCGCTGACCCGCGCGAAAGTCGGGGAGTTGGATGGGGCAGTCTTAGGCCATGACCGACGGCTCCTGGTACGACGCCGACATCGATCGAGTGATCATCACCGAAGCGCAGATCCGAGAAAAAACCGCAGAGCTGGCCAAGCAGGTGTCCGCCGACTACGCCACGGTCGAAGACGGACTCCTGCTTGTCTGCGTGCTCAAGGGTGCGGTGATGTTCATGGCCGACTTCGCCCGCGCGCTGGGCCGGCACGGGCCCGCCGCCGAGCTCGAGTTCATGGCGGTCTCCTCGTACGGCCAGGGCACCACCTCGTCCGGCACCGTGCGCATACTCAAAGACCTCGACCGCGACATCGCCGGGCGGCACGTGATCGTGGTTGAGGACATCGTCGACTCCGGGCTCACACTCTCCTGGCTCCTGCGCTACCTGGCCTCCCGCAAGGCGGCGAGCGTCGAGGTGGTCACGCTGCTCCGCAAGCCGGAAGCGGTGAAGGTCTCGATCCCGGTCAAGTACGTCGGCTTCGACATCCCGAACGAGTTCGTGGTCGGCTACGGGCTGGACTTCGCCGAGCGTTACCGGGAGCTGCCGTACGTCGGCGTCCTCAAGCCCGAGGTCTACGCGCGGGCGTGAACGCACAGGCTACTCTCAGAAAGCCCATTTACCTGCGCAAACGCCTCACGGGGTAGCGACGTTGCGCCTTGTTTGCGTAGTTTGCTAGTGCGGGGCCTGATCCGGGGGCCGCAGCCTGCCCTGCGGGGTGTACCTTCGAATGACCGATGGCGTGGCTCGTCGGCGCTGAGGCGAACACACGAGATCGAGTGTCGCGATCGCCGACGAGGCGGCAGCGGCGGCCGTGATCCCGCGGCACACGTAGTCAGACGGTCAGGACGTCGATCAGGAGGGTCCGGGCGCCTCGGCGCTCGACAACAGTATGGAACGTACGCGTTTCTTCCGCCGCCCGGTGGTCTGGATCATCCTGGTGATCATCGGTGCGATTGCGCTCAGCTCGTTCTTCACCAGCGGCCCGAGCTACCACAAGGTCGACACCTCTGTGGCGCTCGAACAGCTCAATGAGAAGGGCGGCATAAAGAAGGCGGTCTTCAAGGACAAGGAGCAGACGCTCCAGCTCGACCTGCAAAGCAGGGCGAAGTTCGGCGACACGGAGACCGACAAGATCCAGGCGCAGTACCCGTACGAGGTCGGCGACGACATCTGGAATGACATCCTCGAGGCGCAAAACGCCGGGCGGATCGCGGGTCCGGTCAACACCGAGGTGTCCGGAGACAACGTCTTCCTGACCCTGCTGGTCAACCTCCTGCCGATCGCCGTGCTGGTGATCCTGCTCCTGCTCTTCATGTCGCAGATGCAGGGCGGCGGCTCCCGGGTGCTCAACTTCGGCAAGTCCAAGGCGAAGATGATCACCAAGGACACGCCGAAGACGACGTTCGCCGACGTCGCCGGCGCGGAAGAGGCCGTCGAGGAGCTCCACGAGATCAAGGACTTCCTGCAAAACCCGGCCAAGTACCAGGCGCTCGGCGCCAAGATCCCGAAGGGCGTGCTGCTCTTCGGCCCGCCCGGCACCGGCAAGACGCTGCTGGCCCGAGCGGTCGCCGGCGAGGCGGGTGTCCCGTTCTACTCGATCTCCGGTTCCGACTTCGTCGAGATGTTCGTCGGTGTCGGTGCCTCCCGGGTCCGCGACCTGTTCGAGCAGGCCAAGTCCAACGCGCCGGCGATCGTCTTCGTCGACGAGATCGACGCCGTCGGCCGCCACCGCGGTGCCGGCATGGGCGGCGGTCACGACGAGCGCGAGCAGACGCTCAACCAGCTGCTCGTCGAGATGGACGGCTTCGACACCAAGGGCGGGGTCATCCTGATCGCGGCCACCAACCGGCCCGACATCCTCGACCCGGCCCTGCTGCGTCCCGGCCGCTTCGACCGGCAGATCGCCGTCGACAGCCCCGACATGGAGGGCCGCAAGGCGATCCTGCGGGTGCACGCCAAGGGCAAGCCGTTCACGCCCGACGTCGACCTCGACTCGGTCGCCCGCCGCACGCCCGGCTTCACCGGCGCCGACCTGGCCAACGTGATCAACGAGGCGGCCCTGCTGACCGCGCGCCACGACAAGCGCGCGATCACCAACGACAACCTCGAAGAGTCGATCGACCGCGTGGTGGCCGGCCCCCAGCGCCGCACCCGCGTGATGAGTGACCACGAAAAGAAGATCACCGCGTACCACGAGGGCGGCCACGCTCTGGTCGCGTACGCGTTGCCGCACTCCGCGCCGGTGCACAAGGTGACGATCCTGTCCCGCGGCCGGTCGCTGGGTCACACGCTGGTCCTGCCGACTGAAGACAAGTACACCCAGACCCGGGCCGAGATGATCGACACCTTGGCGTACGCGCTGGGTGGCCGGGCGGCCGAGGAGCTGGTCTTCCACGAGCCGACCACCGGCGCCGGCAACGACATCGAAAAGGCCACCGCGCTGGCCCGGGCGATGATCACGCAGTACGGCATGAGCTCCAAGCTCGGCGCGGTCAAGTACGGCACGAGCGGCGACGAGCCGTTCCTCGGCCGGACCATGGGCCACGAGAAGGACTACTCCGACGCCGTGGCCGCCGAGATCGACGCCGAGGTGCGGGCGCTGATCGAGCTGGCGCACGACGAGGCCTGGGAGATCCTGGTCGAGTACCGCGACGTGCTCGACAGCCTCGTGCTGGAGCTGATGGAGAAGGAGACCATCTCCCAGACCGACATGGCCCGCATCTGCGCCCGCGTGGTCAAGCGCCCGCCGATGGCTCCGTACAACGGCTTCGGCAAGCGCCAGCCCTCCAACGAGCCGCCGGTGCTCACGCCGGGCGAGAAGGAGGCGCTGAAGGTGCAGGCCCAGGCCGACGGCGCGCAGGCGACCGTTGGTGGCGGGTCGTCGCCCAACTCTTCTTCGGACGGCGCTCACTGAGCCGCGAGCCCTACTCCGGGGCGTCGTCGACCGAGCCTGATGGCGACGGCGACGACGTCCTGGACTATCTGGCGGCCCGACTTGTCGACGGCAAGCTGAGCGGCCGTCCGGTGGAGGACTCCGTCGACCTCGCCCGGATCGAAAAGGCCGTACGCGAGATCCTGATCGCGGTCGGCGAAGATCCGGACCGCGACGGCCTGCAACGAACGCCGGCGCGCGTCGCCCGGGCTTACGCGGAGCTGTTCGCCGGCCTGCGGGTCGACCCGGCGAAGGTGCTCACCACCGCCTTCGAGGCCAACCACGAAGAGCTGGTGCTGGTCCGCGACATCGAGGTGATGTCGCTGTGCGAGCACCACCTGCTGCCGTTCCGCGGCGTCGCGCACATCGGCTACATCCCGGGCGAAGACGGCCGTATCACCGGCCTCTCCAAGCTGGCCCGGCTCGTCGAGGTGTTTGCCCGGCGCCCGCAGGTGCAGGAGCGGCTGACCTCGCAAATCGCCGACCTGCTGATGGAAAAGCTCCAACCCCGCGGTGTGATCGCGGTGCTGGAGTGCGAGCACATGTGCATGGCCATGCGCGGCATACAAAAGGCCGGCGCGAAAACCATCACCTCGGCCGTACGTGGCCTCTTCCAGCGTGACGCCAAATCCCGCGCCGAGGCGATGAGCCTCATCATGGCGAGCTGAGCCCCCAAAACCAATTTCAAAAAGTGGGCTACCGCGACGTCCGTCGTGGTCCAGACCGTTGCTCCCGCGGCCTCACCCGTCCGCTGTTGGTCACGCGGTTTGGTCTTGCACCGCGGGCATGGCAGCGGAGGTCGGGGATTTCGGCTCGCTCTGCGAGCCGCCGGCCTCCGCGGTCTCCGGCGGGAGCGGCGGTCCGCCACTGACGCGGACCGGGCAATCTGCTCTTAGATGATCGCGCGGAAGCGGTCGGCGGAGTCGATGGCGCCCCGCGCGAGCGTGTGTGCCTCGTCGAGCCGCTGCTTCGCCTGCTCGAGCCGGGAGATCGCATCCAGCACCGTCGGGTGCACCGCGCCCACCGCGGTCAGCCGCAGCCGGGCCAGCGCCTCGTCGAGCTGATCGGTCACACCGCGGAGGCTCGCCATCGCGCGGTTGGTTTGGTCGACCGACGCCGACACCTGCGCCTTGACCTCTTCGACACTCGGCATGCTGCCTATCCCACCAGGTTGAGCAGGCCGACACCCATGCAGGTGGCGACGATCGGCGCGAAGCACACCGCCAGGCCGAAGATCGGCGTGCGGTCGATCTTGTCGCCCGGCGGCGGCACGAACGCGAGGCCGAGCGTGAGCCAGCCCAGCCCGAACGCCGCCAAGGGCATCGTCAGTCCACAGAGGACGGCGTAGAGCACCACGTCGGTGTCGGCGGTCACGTAGAGGGCCAGCTGCACGATCAGCACCACGACCGCGAACGGCCCGTAGACGATCAGGTTGCGCAGCCACGCGGGCGTCTCCCCGCGCGGACCCACCGGCCGCCGGCCGAGCTCGGTCTCGTCCGCGGCGTTCGCGGTGGCGCGCGCATGGCGGAGCGCCGCGAGCACCGCGGCGGGTCCACCCGCCATGGCCTGCGCGGCATCGGCCACCTCCGCGGGCGATGGCTGCAAGGCGGCATCTGGTACACCCTGCGCCACCAACTTGGCCCGCTGCGGTGCCAGCCGAGCGCGTACCCCGGAGAGCTCGTCGTGTGCGGCACGCACCGCCTGTTCGCGTTCGCCCGCGACGGCGGCCACCCCACGGCGGACGGCGTCGAGGCGCTGCGCGGCGGCGACGTACTCGTTCCAGGCTTCGTCGTGGGACCTCATTCGTCGCGCTCCGGCCGGACGAAGGGGACGATCACGGTGGTGCGGTCGGCGTGGCGATCGTGCAGGAGCGCGCGGTTGGGGCGCGGCTGCCAGTCGACCTGCTGGCCGAGAAGGAGCGACACCTCGGCACCGGGCACGTTGAGGAAGACCATCCCCGCCACCTCCTCGCGGGCCGCGCTGCTGCCTCCGACCTCGTCGGTGAACCGGCGCAGCCCGCGCCACCACGAGAGCAGGTGCACGCCCTGGCCAGGACCTTCGCGCAGGAAGTCGCGCGGCAGCGCGCCACGGCCGATCGCGTCCATGCCGAAGACGACCAGATATGCCGGCTCGCCCGCCTCGAACGCCCGGGTCAACTGTGCGGCCTTCACAAGCTCGGCGCTCTGGGTCTCGGCGAGATGGTCGGTGAGTGCCCGCGCCGTCGCGTCGCCGTCGGCCACCAGCGAGGACACCACGAAGCGCGCCGTGCCGGCCGGGTGGTGTGCGGCCAGGCTGCGCGCGGCGGCGTCGAGCACGTCGGCGCCGTAGGTGCTCGGCCCGAGGACGGCCAGGTGGCGGCCGGGCGAGGCGTCCAGCGGGAAGGTCGCTGTCGACAGTGGAACGTCGATCACCCGCCCCACCAGCGCCGATGGTCGTGCGGGCGTCGTCACCAGCGCCGCGCGGTAGGTGGGGTCGTCGTCGAGGTACTGGTGCGCGTAGCCCTCGAACAACGACGGCGCCTTCGACGCCTCCGGGCGTGCCTCCCAGAGGCGCCGCCGCACCGAGTCGAGGGTGGCCCGGTCGGCGTGCGGGTCGGGAAAGCGGATGGTCCGCTCATGCCCCCGGGTCGCGCCGCGTGGGCCGCCCAGCCCGCCGGCGGTGTTGACCACCGCGGTGCCGAGCGGCAGGCCGGCCGCCGCGTCGTTGGTCGGCTCGAGCACGTCGCCGCCGCCCGGCAGCGCCACCCGCACCGGAAACTGGCCGAAGATCGAGTCGCGCTTGTCGTAGAGCGCCTCGACGCCTAGCGCTGTTTGGCTGGCGAGCACGAGGTGGATGCCGTACGACCGGCCCTTGCGGGCCAGTGACTCCAGCAGGCTCACCGCCTCGCTGGTCAGCGGGCCGCTGCCGGCGAGCAGCACCTGAAACTCGTCGATCACGCAGATGATCCGCGGCATCGCCCGCTGCTGGCGGAGGTCGCTGAAGCGCGTCACGCCAGCACGCTTGTAGGCGACCGAGCGCCGCGTCATCTCGGCGTCGAGCTCGCGCAGCACGGCCACGCCGTACTCCCGGTCGGACTCGACGCCGACCGCGCGCGCGTGCGGCAGCCAGGTCTTGTCTCGCACACTAGGCACGAACTCGGCGAACGACACGCCTTCCTTGAAGTCGAGAAGGTAAAGGGTCAGCTCGGCAGGCGAATACCGGAAGCCAAGCCCGTAAAGCACGTTGATCAGGAATGCGGTCTTTCCGGCGCCGGACCGCCCGCCGATCATCCAATGTGGAGTGAGATCGTTGAACTGCAACGTGACGGCCGTGTCACCGTCGTGCCCCACCGTGGTCGCCACCCCCTCGGCGGAGTCGTCGGCCCACAGGTCGGCGTCGGGCAACACGTCGGCGAGCGTGAGCCGCGACCGCGTCGCCGAATGCTCCGCCAGCTCCTGGCAGACCCGCTCGAAGAGATGAGCCGGCGGATCCTCGTCCAGGAAAACCGGCGCGTTGAGCCCCTTGTTTTCGACGCTGCTCCCATACCGCGCGGCCGGCGGATCACCGACGATCGCGTGCGGGTTGCGCAACGTGATCGTCGTGGTCCGCGGCAGCGGCGGCTGCGTGGTGTCTTCGGTCAGCGGTGGCGGCGGCCAGCCCGCCACGATCAGGTGCAGGCCGGCCTCCGGCCCGTGCTGCGCCAGCGCGGCGATCCGCGCCAGGTCGCCCCCCTCGGTGAGCTCCGGCAGCGAGGCGATCGCCAACAACAGCGTGCGATCCCGCCGGGAGTGCCGCGCGGTGGCCGGCCGCGCCGGACGCACCCACTGCTCCGCCTCGGCCAGGACAGCCCGCAGCCCCGTGCGGTCGGTGACCGGCGGCGGCATCAGCCCGGCATCCGCGAGCGCCGCGAAGGGCCCGAAGACCAGCCCCGCGCCCGCCGCGTCGACGGCGCGCACCAGCAACGACCCGGCCGGCGAAGCCGCCAGCAGCCGAAGCAACAACGCCCGCAAGAGCCCCGCCACCCGAGGGTCACGCGCATCCGCGTCGACGGTCAGGTGGCCAGCACCCAGCAGCGGAACGATCGCCGGAAACCGCGCGTCGTCAAGAGGTTGCGCCATCCCCACCCGCACGAACTGCGGCAGGCGCGGCCCACCGAGCGGAGTGTCCTCGGACTGGGCGTCCAGCGGCGCCCCCAACCACCCCGGCACAAGCGCGGCGGCCGCGGCCCGCAGCCGCTCGGCCAGCTCATGCTGCTCGCTCAGGTCGGGTGGCGCCGGCTGAAACCGCTCCAAGGCCCCCGCCGCGGCCATAACGGTGGCAGCAGCCTGCCGATGCAGGGCGGCGGCCTGGCTCAGCTGTGCTTTGGCGTTAGGCACCGCCGCTCACCTCCCTCGGACAGAGACGGTATCCCAGCCCGCCCCCTTCTTAGCGGACGCGGTTGGGCCTGTTGCCGGGCACGCTCCGCTCGGACAGGTTTCAATGCCCGAATGGTCCGCTCTCACCGTTGGCGCCACCGCGCCGGGGTGGCCAGCCCAGCCTTCCGCCAGCGGCGTGGGTAGCCGGCTAACCTCGGTGCGTGGACGTTTCTCGCCCCTCCGCACCACCGGCGCAGCCGGCCTCGCCGTCGACGGCTGCACTTGGCGGAAGCGGCACCCACGTCCGCGTAGGCCGCCTGGTGCTGATGTTGATCGCCGGCGCTGTCGCGCTGTTGTGCACGGGTGGGGCGGGGGTAGCCTTTCTCGCCTACCGCGACGCGACAGAACCAGACCGCAGCTCCCCCGACGTCGCGGTTTCGAACTACCTTCGTGCTCTATTTGTAGAACGCAACGACACCCGGGCGAGCTTATATGCCTGCGGTGATGGGGAAAAACTGGCAGCAATTCGTCTCCTTAGACAGGACATAGAGACGCGAGAGCGGCAGTACTCGATTCAGATCGTTGTATCGTGGGGCAGTCTGGTGGTCCAAGAATCGCAGGGACGCCCTACGGTAACTACTGAGATAAGCTGGACGATCTCAGACGGCACGGAGAGTGACTGGGCGAATTGGCGGTTCAACCTAGTCGATCAGGACGGATGGCGTGTCTGTGGCGCCACGAAACTTTGACCGGGTTACTCAACCCAGAGCAGGTGAGCGGGCACTTCAAGCGTCTTGGGATGCTGTCCACTCCAGACCCAGCGATACCATTCGAGTTCTGCGGCTACTCTAATGCAGATCTCGCCATCGGCACTTGTGTAGGTCTCCGTGACCGCACGGAGATCGCGGCGTTCGACGCCATCGATGACCTGAACCAGCCGGCGGCCGGCAATTCTTAATGAATCGACGGCGTGAGCTGGGTGCTGTTCTGGTGGGGCATCAAGAGACACGAGACGCCGGGCGTCGCCGCCTGTCCGTATGTCGCTGTCCTGGGGGAGGCTCAACCTTTCTATCCACACCCGATCCACCGGCACGAGCGGAGCGAAGACCTCCACCTGTTCCAGTTCTGCCCGGTACCAGTCCTGCTCCGGTATGACGGGGACGTACGTGCGGCTGCCCTGCACAACCTTCTCGTCGGCCCGAAGGTCATACCGCCAGCCGAGACCGGGCGCGCCCACGATGGCCCGCCGGCCGCGGAGATCGTCCTGTGTCAGAGCCGGTAGCGGGATGATCGACTTTGGTGGATGCACTGCACGGTCAGGCCTTTCCGCAAAGGGATCCGGACGGCGTTCCCGGCTCATGGATTGCCGCCGAGGGGAGCGCCGACGTTCCGCATGAAGTCGACCGGGTTGATCTTGTCACCTTTGCTGGCATCGTAGACCTCGAAGTGCAGGTGTGGGCCGGACGAGTGACCGCTCGTCCCGACGAAGCCGAGCTCCTGGCCAGCCGCGACCATCTGCCCAACCCTCACCTTTGGACGGACCACCATGTGGCAGTACATAGTCACGAAGTTACCCGCGTGCCGGATCTTGACGTACCAGCCGCAGCCGGGCGTGGAAGGTGAACCGTCGTGGTTGCACAGGCTGCCGGACGGGTCGGTGTCGCAACGTGACGTGATCACCTGGCCCGCCGCAGCGGCGCGGATCGGCGTGTGCCGCCTAGCGCCGAGGTCCACGCCGTCGTGGTCGGGACGCTCCGCGGTGCGGAAGCCGGAGACGACGAGGGCCCGCACGGGCACGGTCCAGCCGGAGGCGGCGATCTCACCGCCGGTGGCGCACCGCGCCTTGGTGCTGTTGCCAGCCGCCCGGCCGGCACCGCCGGTCAGCAGGTTGACGATCTGGGTGGCGATCGGCTCGTGCTTCGCGTAGGCGTCGGGGTAGGCGCTCACCTGTACCCGCTGTGCCGCGTCGGTCAGCGCCATCTGCTGCCACCCCTCGACGGCGAGCAGCTTCTCGTAGAACTTCCGGGACGCGTACTTGGGATCTTGGAGCTGCCGTGCGGATCCCCAGCCTTGACTCGGGCGCTGCTGAAACAGGCCGACCGAGTCGTGGTCGTTTCGGGCGCCGAGATGGGGCAGATTCGACAGCGCCGATTCTTGCATCGCCGTCGCCACCGCGATGACCCAGCCGCGAAACGGCACTCGCATGTCCGAACCGACGTTCACGATGATCGCGGCATTGCGGACCTGGGCGTCACCGTAGGCGCCGACCCTTGGCATCCGCTTCGACGCGTCGATGATGCCGCCCTCGCCGCACCCGAACGCGTTGCTGAAAACGCTGTCGTCTGTGCCGCCGTCGTCGGTGAGCAGGTAGGAACCGACACCACCGCCGCAGCAGAGGAGCGCGAGCGCGGCGAGGATCGCCACGGCGAGGCCGACGCGGCGCGCCGGTCGTCGCACCTCACCGGCGCCGCCCATCAGTCCGTCGGTCATGCGCGTTCCCAGTCGATGCCGTCAACCAGCCAGCGACCGTCGACCGACGTGAGGCGCAGGCGCAGCAGCCCGGAGTCGACCCGGATCGTCGCATCCACGATCTGGTCGGCGTAGGGGATCAGGACCGGCTCGCCGGTGATTCGGTCCGCGGGCACACCAGCCGGATCCACCCCGGCCAGCTTCTTGGCCAGCGTCTCCGTGCAATGCGGAAGGAGCCCCGCGTACCACTCCTCCGCGGTCACATCGCGATGGTTGACCCAGGCACTTCCGAACGCTTCGGCGACAGTCGCCGGTACGGCTGTCCCTGGGCTGATCTTCGGCGAGGGCGTCGGCTCCGGCGACGCGAGGCCGTCGTCGGCGATCGTGGCGGAGACGGTGAGAATCGGCTGCTCGGGCGCCCCGTTGAGTCCCGGCTCAGCTCCAGCCGAGCCCGAGAAGAGCTTTGCGGCACCCACCACGCCGAGCACGACGATGGCCAGCACCAGGGCCACCCCCACGCGGGAACGCAGGAGCCCACGCGCGACAAGCTGGGCGGCCCGGCGCACCGTCCGTCACCTCGCCTCTGCGCGTATCCGAGGGGTCGGCGCAGGCGCCGGCTCGGTGGCCGGCTCGCCGCCCGGACGGTAAATGGTGTAGGACGGCGGACGCTCCGGCAGGTCCGGCTCGACCCACTCGGTCGTGCGGCGCCGACGCGACGGTGCCGGTCGCTCTGTGCGGGACGGAGCCGGCTCCGGTCCGGTCGCCTCGTCTGCGCGTTCCCGGCCGTCCGGACGCGGAGTGCTGGAGTGCGAAGGATCCTCGTCGCGCGCCTCCGGCCGGAGCCTGGTCTGTTCGACGACGGTCTGCCGCCGCTTGCCACCCTGCGGCTCCGCGGTGCCGCCCGGCTCGGAGACGTTGAGCTTGGCGGCCTCCCGCATGTCCCGGAAGAACCGGCGGTGCCACGAGCCGGCCGAGGTGATGGCCGCGGAGCTGTCCTTGCCACCGAGCTGGGTGATCCGCCGGTATGGCCGGAGCAGGAGCCAACCCACAACGCCGCACAACCAAACCAGCACCACCTGTAGCCAGCCGGGCAGCGTCGGGGTGCTCATGATCAGATCGACGGCGAACAGATAGATGGCTGCTCCGGTGCCGAAGATGGCGATGTTGAAGACGGCGGCCACCACGGCGTTGGCCAGGCGACGGAGGCCGGCGCTCGCCGGGCGCATGAGACCGACGGTGCCGAGGATCGGGGCCGCGATCACCGCCCACCTGAAGATGAGGAACCCGAGGAGGACGAGCAGGGAAGCTGTCAGATCGAACATCGCGAAAAGGAGAGCGGCCAGGACCGCGATGAACCCAGCGCCGATCCGCTCCATGTCCTTGGTGCCCTGGAGGTACTCATACGCCTCGGGGTCTTCGGTCTTGATCTGCTCGGCGACCTTCATCCATTGGTCATTCTTGGCGGCAAAAGTGGCGTCCCGATCCTTCGGGTTTGATCGAAGGCGCTCGGCCTCCCGCCAGCTGAGCGATTTTGCGTCATAGAGGGCGCGACCGTACTTCTTGGCCGTTTCGCTGTCCGCCGATCCCAATACCCCCCGCAGCCAGTTGCGGTAGAGCATCGTCTCGGTGGCGGTGTCACTCGCCCGAACCGCGGGTGGTCGATGATCTGTGCACGCCTCGGGGTTGCCCAGGCGGCACTCGCCCGGCGGCCGATCTTTCGCGCGCGGTCCGACTGCGTCGTGGACCACGCCAAGCGTGCCCACCAGCGTCGCGTCCGCCACGTTCGCCGATTTCACCGGCCACGCCGCCAACGCGGTCACCGCCACCATGACGAGCACCGCCCATCCGGCGGTGGTCATGGCGTTGCTCATGTCCGCCTGGCGCGACCGCCAGAGTAGATACAACCCCACCACGCCGAGTGTCACGATGCCGAAGACGCTGAAGACCTTTTCGTAGACCGCCTTTGTCGCCTGCTCCACGAGCGGGTCGGCCCAGCCCCACATGGACTCGGGGTTCCATGCCCGCTCTCGTAGGGCGTTCGATGCTCCAATGATCGCGGTCGCGATCATGAATTCGCCGTTGGCGATGGTGGTCGTAAATTTGTACTCGGGATGTGTCAGTGTCGCGAGGCAACCGTTGTCTACGTCGTACGTGGTGTAGCTGTAGCCGGCGTATCCGTAATCGGTGTAGAGGCCCTTCGGGCCGTTCATCTTCGACGCTTCGGGACGGCTGGCAAACCAGCCGGCGAGCCCTGAGTCAGGGGTGCCGGCCGTCGGCGCCTTCAGGCATTGCTTGCGCTCCGCGGCCACGTCGGCGAGCTTGTCCACGCAGGCGCGGAAGTCGACCTGCCACTCCTGCGTCGTGCAGAGGTCGCCGGGGGCCTGCATTACCGGAGCGGGGCCTGCCGACACCGGCGTAGGCCACACCAGAGAAGTCGCGGCCGCGACCATCATGGCGAGAAGTAGTGCGGTCGCCCGCCTTACCACTTCACACCTCCACGTCGGGTGCGCCGGTGGGCAGGTTGGACTGCGGTGCCGTCGTGCCTGTTGGGGTCGTGTCCAAGTGGTCGAGCAGCCCCTCCACGTACGACACGTCGACTCGGACCTTCTGCACGCGCCCATCCACGTCTCGCATGACGAACTCCCGGAAGCCCAGCCGTGACGCTGATGATGTGTCTACGTTGGACAGTGAGGCCAGGGTTGCCTCGTACCCGTCGTTTACCGGCACCCGCAGCAGCCGCAGGGCCTCGGAGGCGATCTCCACGTCTTCGGCGATACGGCCGACGAAGACGGTGGAGACCAGGTTTTGCACGTCCAGCCCGAGGATGTCGCGTGGGTTTTGCGAGGCCACCAGCGCCGCCAGGTTCCACTTTCGGGAGTCGCGGGCCAGGCGGACCAGGAACGACCGGCCGGACCGCCAACCCTCCATGAAGTGCGCCTCGTCCAGGCCGACCATCTTGCGGGACGACATCGAGCCGCCGTAGCAGCGGCGGACGGCCAGCCGGTGTGCGGTGTGCAGCATCGGCAGGGCCAGTGCCTCTTCGGCCGACCAGTACTCGCGCTCGATTTTGAGGTCGGGGAGGCGGAGGCCGGCCATCGTGATGACGGTGAGCGCGGCGTCGGCACCTAGGAGACCTTCGGGTGGGCGGCCGAAGAAGAGGAGGGCGAGCGGCATCTCGGCGGTGTCGAGCAGGAGGTTGGCCAGCTCCTTGCCGTTGTCGTCGTCGAGCCCGGCCAGGCAGGCGACCACGTCGTCCAGTGTGGACGTCTCCTCGGCGGGCACCTGGCGCACGGCGTGCCGCAGCAGGGTGGCGGTGGATGCCTCGCGGGCGACCTGCGGTGGCACGAGCATCGAGCAGATGTCCTGCACGAGCATGCGGCGCTCGGCCCGGGAGTTGGAGACGGCGATCTCGAACTCGCGGTCGCCGGTCGGCCCGCTCGGAAACTCGGACCTTAGCGGCGTCGGGATCAGCGAGTACGGCGCCAGCGTGCCGTGCTCGGAGCCGGTCAGGTTGAGCACGCGGGAGTACGGCCGCAGCTCCGGCATCTGGGCCAGCCGGGCGAGCGGGCCGGACGGGTCGAGCAGCGTGACCTGCACCCCTCGGCGAGCGGCGAGGTAGCCGAGCGCGCCGAGCAGGGTGGACTTGCCGCCGCCCGGCTCGGCGACGAAGACGCTGAGGCCGGAGCGCTCGCGGATTTCCATCGGGAAGTGCAGGTCGAGGAAGACCGGCCGGCGGCAGGTGCCGGCGGTGCGCCCGATGAGGTCGCCGCGGCGGTCGCCCACTGTGGACGCCGCCTGGGGCAGCGCGGCGGCGAGCAGCTTGACCGGCATCCGGCGGATGTACCCGGTGTTGGCGACCGGCTCGCCGGGGATGAACTCGCGGGCCAGCCAGTCCTGGTTTTTCGGGTGCTGGAGCGAGATGCGCAGCTCGCGGGAGTACAGCTGGATGAGCCGGCGGGCCCGCTCCAGGCACTCTTCGCGGGTGCGGCCGCCGACGGCGATGCGGTGCCAGCCGTGCGCGCGGGCCGACTCGACGGGCAGGCCGGTGGTCATCTCGTCGCCGATGACCAGGGCGCGCTTGGCCAGGCGCTCCAGCTCGGGCGGGGCGTCGATGCCGTGCTCGGCGTAGTCGAGCTGCTGCGAGCGGATCATCCGCAGCCGGTGCTCGAGGTTTTTGAACGAGTCGCCCGAGCCCAGCACATCCACTCTGGACGACAGCTCCATCGGCCAGGGCAGGCGCTCGTGGAAGTGCATCCACGGCTCGTGCCGCTCGGGGATCTCCAGCGGCTCCATCCGGCCGACGGCGAGGACGGCGACGTGGCGCTCCTCGCCGGTCATGCGGTTGACCAGCTTGACGGTCGACCCGTACGGCGTGCGGTAGCGCTCGATCTGCTCGGTCAGCGCGAGCAGGTCGCCGCGCTCCCACTGGCCGTCGGTCACCGGCGACAGCGCGGTGGGCGGCGCCATGCAGAGCGCGACCGAGCGGTACAGCAGCCACTCGAGCTCGTGCGGCGCGACCTGCCGCCCGCGCATGCCGAAGGCGCCGAGCACCTCGTCGAACTGCTCCACCGTGCGCCCCAGCTTGCGCCGCTCACCTTCGGAGACACCCCTGCCGAAGGCGCGTAGCAGCCGCTCGACCAGCGAGTCGCCGAGCTTGCGGCGGGCAAACGTCACGCCGAGGTATGTCTGACCCTCCGCGTGGTTGACCGAGAGCAGGTGGCGCTGGGCGTTGACCAGGTGGTCGGACCAGGAGGTGGCGCCGGGCACGCCGCCGAGCGGGTGCGGCGTGTGCGTGTCGAGCGTGCGCGCCCACTCGTCCGCCGGGAACGGGCGGGTCGTGCGGCGCAGGTGGAGGCGGAAGCCGGCGAGGCCCGCGTACTGCTCGGAGATCGCCGACAGCAGCGCCTCGCGCTCGGCGTCCGGCCGGAACGCCCACCGCACCTCCGGCAGCCAGTACCAGGCGGTGACGGTGTTGGGCGTGAAGGTGAGGTGGCCGGCGATCTCGGTGATCGCCAGGTTGACGGCCGGGTCGCGGTCGGCAAACTTGATCTTCGGCGGGCGGACCGGCTTGGTACGCGGCGCGAGATCCTGCCGCTTTCTGACCTCCTTGCGGGGGCGCGGTGGCGGCTCCTCGCGCGGTCGCCGCTCCTCCGGCCGCCGGCGGGTGGCCGGCTCGGCCGGCGGGCGCCGGGCCGGGGGCTCCGCCGCGGGCTCGCGCACCGCCGGCAGGTTGACCGGCTCGAGCTCGGGCTCAAGAGCCGCATGGCGTGGGGGCCGGTCGGCGCGCGTCGGCGACCGCATGGCAACCGGTGGTCCAGCTTTCTCATCTGGTACCGGCTGCGCGTCACCATCACGCGGCGGCGCGACGGTCGGCTCGGCGCCGATCCCGTGCCCGCCCACGCCATTGGTGAACGGCTCGGTGGGCGGCGGCTCGATGGGCCGCCGCGAAGGCTCGACAGCGGGCGGCGGCTCGACCGGCCGGCGCGGCGGCTCGGCCACGCGGCGGGCTGCCGGCGCGCGGGTGGCGGCGCGGGGTGGCGCGGGGCGTGACGGGGAGCCGGAGAAGAGGTCGAGGAATGGCGAGTCGATATCCGCGTGCTCGCCGTCACCGCGGCCTTGCGGGCTGGGTGCGCCGGGCCGGCCGCGCGGCGCCTGGGGAGCTTGGAAGACCGCGACCGCGCCGTGGTCGGGGCTGGTGATCAGGTCATCGGCGTCCTCGTCCGGCTCTGACACCGGGTAGTCAGATGGTCGCGCACCGTTACTACGCGTGTCGGCCGGCATGCCGACCGGACGAGGGGTGCCCGGTGTGGAGGGTGGGGTCATGCCATCGCTCCGCACATAAGAATTCGGTTGTCGCGCTGTGCCCACCACGCTCCGCTGTTCGGCGCTCGTCCACCGTCGTGGTCAAGGCCCGTAGCCTCACAACTGCACCCCACGAAAACGCTGCGCCGCGCTTCGCGCTGCTCCACATCTCCGCGGGGACCCCGCCTCCCGCTCATAGAAGCTCCTCCCGGACCCGGATCCGGGTCGCGACCAGACGAGGGTCGCGCTGCTCTGTGGCGGGCTCGCGCGTGCGCCGCCAGTCGGTGAGCGCGGTGCGCACCACCATGCGCGCGGGACGGTCGGGATCGACGTACCTGAAGATGAAGGACGTCGTCACGACGGCGAGCGCGATCTCCCATGCCGGGAACAGTTCCACGTCGAACGTGAAGAGGTAATGAATGAACATGAACAGCGGGACGAGCAGCATGAAGACGCCGTACTGCGCGTACGGGAGGTGGATGGGCAAGGTGTATCCGGGCGGGCCCAGGTAGACCAGGCGAGCCCGGTAGATGTCGTCGTCGGTACGCAGCCGCATAAGTGAACCCGCGAACCTACTCGAAGATCAGGTTGATGATGTAGTCACCGACGAAGAACAGTGTTGCCGCGCCGGCGATGAAGGCGAGGCCCACGATCGCGATCGCCGAACTGGTCAGGACCTTTGATATTTCGCCCTTGCTCGCCCGGCCGATAAAGATCACGCCCAGCACCGCGAGCAGGATCGGCGCGATGTTCGTGGCAAAGAACTTGACGACACCGTCGGTGTCGATGCCCTTGGGCTCCGGCTCCGCCGCGGGTATAAGAGCGAGCACGTCAGCGGCGTGCGTGGCGGTGGTCCACGCCGCTGTGACGAGCTCTGTGGTGTTCATTGGAAGAGACCTCCCCGATGCGCGTCCGTCGACGGTGGGAGTTGGCGGATCGCCCCATCACTCTGTGTCTGTGTGCTCACCACGATCGGGTGAACTTTCCCGGGCGTTTTGTCCTGGTTTAGCCTATCTCCTCAAGCTATGACGTCTGAATGATGCGCAATTGCAAAGCGTACGGGGCACCCCCCTTTCTGCCAAGCTACGAAGCTCGTGGCCCGTGGTACCGGCGTGGCTGATGGTAACCGTCTTCGAACGTACGTGCTAACCAGGGGCGCCGAGCAGGCCTTCTAGCGCCGGTCGGTACCGTCTATTCGTGACAGAATCACGCCCAGCCGCAGGAGCAGTTGATCTTCTGCGGTCGGCGCGTCCCGTCGTGATCGGGGTTCTGAACGTAACGCCCGACTCGTTCTCCGATGGCGGACGCTATGTGCGCCGTTCCGACGCCGTGCGACACGGGATTGAGATGCGCGAGCAGGGTGCCGATCTCATCGACGTCGGTGGCGAGTCGACGCGCCCCGGCGCCGAGCGGATCGACGCGGAAACCGAGGCCAGCCGCGTTTTGCCGGTCATCGAGGAGTTGGCGGCGGCGGGCGTAACCCTGAGCATCGACACGACCCGGGCGAGCGTCGCCGCGGCGGCGCTGGAGGCCGGTGCCGCGATTGTCAACGACGTGTCGGGGGGACTCGCCGATCCGGAGATGGCGAAAGTCGTCGCCGAGGCCGGCTGCCCGTGGATTCTGATGCACTGGCGTGGGCATTCGCGGCGCATGCAGGATCTGGCCACGTACGGTGACGTGGTGGCCGAGGTCCGCGCCGAGCTGGGCCAGCGGGTCGACCACGCGCTCGCCGCCGGGGTACACCCCGACCGGCTGGTTATCGACCCCGGGCTGGGCTTCGCCAAGAAGCCGGAGCACAACTGGCAGCTCACCCGGCGCCTGGGCGAGCTGCTCACGCTCGGCTACCCGCTGCTGTTCGGGGCGAGCCGCAAGTCCTACCTCGGCGCCCTGCTGGCCGGTCCGGACGGCGCTCCGCGCCCCGCCGACGAGCGTGAGGCGGCCACGATCGCCACGAGCGTGCTGGCCGTCGCGGCCGGCGCCTGGGGTGTGCGCGTGCACGACGTCCGCGGCACGGCCGACGCGCTCAAGGTATGGGCGGCCTCCGGCGCACCCCGGCTGGCCGGTGCCGATGACTGACCGGATAGCTCTCTCCGGGCTGCGCGCGCGAGGGCGCCACGGCGTGTACGACTTCGAGCGCGAACGCGGCCAGGACTTCGTGGTCGACGCCGTGCTGGAGGTCGACCTCGCGCCGGCCGCCCGGTCGGACGACGTCGCCGACACGGTCCACTACGGCGAGCTCGCTGAGCGCCTCGTGGGAGTGGTGGGCGGCGAGCCGGTCAATCTGATCGAGACGCTCGCCGAGCGGCTGGTCGAGGTATGCCTGGCCGACGAACGGGTGCGAGCGGCCACCGTAACGGTGCACAAACCCCAGGCGCCGATCCCGCACGAGTTCGCCGACGTGGCGGTCACGATCACCCGGCGGCGGTCGTGACCCGGGCCGTCCTGTCGCTCGGCAGCAATCTCGGTGACCGCCTCGGGCACCTCCGCGCGGCCGTCCGCGCCCTCGACGACGTGCTGCTGGTCGCCTCCGGCGTGTACGAGACGCCGCCGTGGGGCGACGACGACCAGCCCGCGTACCTGAACGCCGCCCTGCTGGTGCACGACGCGGCCGCGACCCCGCGCGACTGGCTGGAGCGGGCGCGGGCGCTGGAGAAGGAGGCCGGCCGGGTCCGCGACCCGGACCGCAGATTCGGCCCGCGCACGCTGGACGTCGACGTGATCGCGGTCTGGTCCGAGGAGGGTGAGCCGGTGGTCCGCGACGACCCCGAGCTGACCCTGCCTCATCCCCGCGCCCACCTGCGCGCGTTCGTCCTGCGGCCGTGGATCGACATCCAGCCCTACGCCCAGCTGCCCGGCCACGGCTGGCTCACCGACCTGCTCAACGCCGAGCCGCTCGCCTCAGACGCCCTCGCTATCAGCCCCCGGCCCGACCTCCGGTTAGAGTCGAGCTGATGGAACCGGAGTCTCCACCGCGCGGCTCCTCGCCGCAGGGGCCGCGAATGGGTCCGACCCGGCCCGCCACGCTCCTCGTGGCCGGCCTGGCGGCCGCGGCCGTGGCGTGGTGGATGATCAGCAGCTTCTACGGCGACATTCCCAGCCTGCCGTGGTTGCCCACCGTGACGCTGGCTGCGCTCGCCGTGCTGGAGGCGTATCTGGCGATCAATACCCGGCAGCGGATCGAGCGGCGCCCGGGCCGGGAGCCCGTCGACCCGCTCGCCGTGGCGCGATACGTCGTGCTGGCCAAGGCGTCCTCGCTGGCCGGTGCCATCTTTGCCGGGTTCTACGCGGGGCTGGTGGGCTGGCTGTTCCTGGAGCGCACCCGGGCGGCCGACAACGACATTCCGGCCGCGACCGCGGGTTTGGTGGCGTCGCTCGCGCTGGTCGGCGCCGCGTTGTGGCTGGAGCGCTCCTGCCGCGTGCCAAAGCGCCCGGATGATGACAAGGAATCCGATACGTCAGATAAGTAGGGCGACTCCCGGCCCTCGCGGCGGACACTGGGGGTGACGAGCCCCGGTAGAGCCGAGTACGGTGCGGCTGACTGGCTTCAATCCGCCGTGCGTCCCGATCCGTACAGCTAGGCGGCGTGAAGCCAGGCTGAACGACCACAGGAGGCGCGCGAGATGGCGTACGACGATCCGGCCTACCGTCGGCGAGACAATGGCGGTACGGGTACCGGCGGCCTGCGGGAAGACTCGCGCTTCGGCTCCGACACCGGGTTCGGCACCACACCCGCCTACCAGACCGGCAGTTTTCCCGTGGCAAACGAGTTTCGCGAGCCGGACGCGATGGAGCTGACCCAGCGCCGCGCCGTCTCCCAGGCCGAGCTCGACGACGTCTTCGACGACCCGTCGCACGGCGACCCCGGGCGCGACCGCATGGCGGTACACGTGGTCTGGGAGGTCCTCCTGCTCGTGGCGGCCGGCGCGTTGGGCTTCCTGCTCTACCGGGAAGACTCCGACGCCCTCCGCGGCACCGCCCTCGACCAGCTGCTCGTGCTCGCCGCCGGCCTCGGACTGCTCGCGATCGGAGCCAGCCTCACCCTCCGGGCCAGCGTGCCCAACCTGGCCCTGGGCCCGATCGCGGTCGGGGCCGCGCTGCACTTCGCGGAGCAGGGCGATCGGGGCGTGTTCATCGCCACCGCCGAAGCCGTGGTCGCCGCCGGCATCCTGGGTCTGCTGATGGCGATCGTCGTCGGTGTCTTCCACGTGCCGGCCTGGGCGGTCACGCTCGCCGGCGCGCTGGCCGCGATGGTCTTCATCCAGCAGCGCAGTGGCCCGGTCGACCTACAGGGCGACTACGACCCGACCGGCCAGGCCCTGTACATCTTCGGCGGCGTCGCGGCGGTCTCCGTGCTCGGCGGGCTGATCGGCATGATCAAGCCGGTCCGGCGGGCGGTGGGCCGGTTCCGGCCGATCAGCGACCCGGCCCAACGGCGCGGCGGCGCGGCGGCGGTGCTGGCCGGCGGCGCGCTGGTGCTCTCCAGCTCGCTCGCCGCGGTGGCCGGGATCCTCCTCGTCGCCGGCCAGGACGCGCCCGTGGCGCCGTCGCCCGGCATCGACTGGACCGCGTTCGCGCTCGGCGCCGCCCTGCTCGGCGGGGCCAGCGCCTACGGCCGACGCGGCGGCGTCCTCGGCACCATCCTCGCGGCCGTGCTGGTCACCCTCTTCCTCCGGTACGAAGACGCGATGGACTGGGACATCTCCCGCCTCGCGATCGCCGGCGGTGTCCTGCTCCTGGGCGTGGTCGTGACCCGGATCGTGGAGAACTACGGCCGGCCCCGCTCCCGCGACGACTTCGACGACGAAGAGTGGACCGAGCCCGACCCGCCCTCGTCGGGGTGGGGGAGCACCCGGCGCACCGACTCCTGGGCATCGCCACTGCCGACCCAGTCGACCGCCGCCGCGCGTACGGACCCCTGGGACAGTGATCGGTGGGGCACCGGCGGCCGCTAAGCTCGCGGTATGCCCGAGGCCACGTTCGCTGAGCTGGATGCCCTGTCCACAGAGGAGCTTCGGGAGCGGGCCTTCGCCCGCGCCCGCCGCCGCATGGACGTGGGCTTCTTCTGGTCCGTGCTGAAGCACCTGCCGGACTCCGACGAGGCCAGCTCGCTGGACGGTGCGCCCAACACGGTGGGCCCGACGATCGACGAGGCCGTGGCGCTCTGGCGGGAGTTCACCGGGCACGGGTACGACCCCGAGACCGAGCCGCTGCTGCGTGCCGCGTTCATCGACTACCTGCTGAAGCATCCGGACGAAACAGCGAAATAACGATAGGTTTGAGTGTCCTGGCGCGTTGGGAATTTATGGCGCCATGGCTCTTACCACCACCCGTTACAAGACCACGACGGGCGCGGGCACGCTTGCCGCGCTCATCCTGGTCCTGGTCTTCGGCAGTCCCTGGTACGGGGACTGGGTCGAGGACAACACCAACGCGAACACGGCGGGCGGCTGGTTCCTGCGACTGCTCGCCTGGCCTGCCTGGCGGTTCGACTCGGACGAGCCGGTGCGGGACCTCCTCTCCACCAACCTGCGGGCGATCCTCGTGGTCGTCCTCACCGCGCTATTCCTCTACGCACTGCCCGGCTCGCAGTTGGCCCGGGCTCGCGGCACACTCAGCCAGTTCTTCGCCGGGTGGTCCGCATACGTCTTCGCCGGCGCCTTCGCCTCGCTCCTGGCAGCGCTGATCCACTCCAACCCGACACTGCTCGGCGCATTCCAGGCCGCCGGCTCCGGCGCGACGTACGGCCTGTTCGTCGGCTGGATCATCGGCATCGCCTGCCTGGGTGGCTATCGCGGCCGAGCAACCTGACGTTTTCCTTATCCCTCCCCGGTTGAAGGGCCCTCGCATTTGCCGATGCGGGGGTCCTTCGACGTCACTGTCTTCTGGTTCGTTCGCTCGTGCGGCGCTGAAGGCGACGTCTTCCTCCGCCACCCCAAAACCCCGACTTCGTCGGCGGGGCGGGTACGTCCGGACGCCGCCGCGCCAACTCCCTCACTCACTGCTCCGCGGGGTAGTCGATGCTCAGCAGGCGGTGGCGGGTCAGCAGGCCGACCGGCTTGCCGCCCTCGGTCATCCGCAGGTAGTCCGAATTGGCCACCAGCATCGTGGCGAGGGCGTCGTAGAGCGAGGTGCCGAGCTCGGCGGCCGGGTGCGCGCCGTCGTCGCCGGTGAGCGGCTCGAGCATGTCGCGGGTGACCGGCGTGACCGCGAGCCGCCGGATGCCCCGGTCGGCACCGACGAACTCCCGGACGAACGGGGAGGCCGGCCGGCCGAGCAGGTCGGCGGGCGAGTCGTACTGCTCCAACTTGCCGCCCTGCGAGAGCACCGCGATCCGGTCGCCGAGCCGCACCGCTTCGTCGAGGTCGTGGGTGACCAGCACGATCGTCTTGCGCACGTCGGCCTGTAGGCGCAGGAACTCCTCCTGGAGCCGGGCGCGCACGATCGGGTCGACCGCCGAGAAGGGCTCGTCCATCAGCAGTACGACCGGGTCGGCGGCCAGCGCGCGGGCCACGCCGACGCGCTGCTGCTGGCCGCCGGAGAGCTCTTGCGGGTATCGCTTGCCGTACTTCGCCGGGTCGAGGCCGACCAGCTCGAGCAGCTCGTCCGACCGCTCGCGGATCCGCGCCCGCGGCCAACCGAGCAGCCGCGGCACGGTGCCGACGTTGGCCCGGATGGTCTGGTGGGGAAAGAGGCCTTTGTTTTGGATGACGTATCCGATGCGGCGGCGCAGCTGGACCGGATCGGTCCGCGTGACGTCTTCGCCGTCGAGCAGGATCTTGCCGGCCGTGGGCTCGATCAGCCGGTTGATCATGCGGAGCACCGTGGACTTGCCGCAGCCGGAGGGTCCGATGAGGACCATGAGCTCGCCGGCGCGTACCTCCAGGCTGAGGTCACCCACGGCGACCGTACCGTCCGGATACTGCTTTCGAATCCCGACAAGTTCTATCGGCGCGGCCTTCTTATCCGCCGAGTCGTCGGCGCTCGCGGTAACGTCCACGTATGTCCTTCCGGCTCGCTCTTCAGGAGAGCCCGGGAAACCCCTGGTTTTCCTGGCAGTACGTGCGGGACAACTCCGACACCATCCTGGCCGCGCTGCGGGAGCACGCGACGCTGACGGCCGAGGCCATGCTGATCGCCACGGCGGTGGCGGTGCCGCTCGCCGTCGTCGCGTACTGGTACCGCCCCCTCACCGGGCCGATTCTTGCATTGTCCGGCATTCTGTACACCATCCCCTCGCTGGCACTGCTCGCGTTCGTCGCGCCGTACGTCGGTACGACCAACTCGGCGTCGGTGCTGATCGCGCTCGTTCTCTACGCGCTGTTGTTGATCGTCCGAAACTCGCTGGCCGGGCTCAACCAGGTGCCGCCAGACACGCGGGACGCCGCACAGGGGATGGGTTACGGGCGATGGGGCCGGCTGCTCCGGATCGAGCTGCCGCTCGCGCTGCCGGGCATCGTCACCGGTCTGCGCCTGGCCACCGTGTCGACGGTCGCGCTGGTGACCGTCGGCGCCCTGATCGGGTACGGCGGACTCGGTGACCTGATCTTGACGGGCTTCCGCAACAACTTCTACAAGGCGGAGATCCTCACCGGCGCGGTGCTGTGTGTCGGGCTCGCGCTCGTCTTGGACCTGCTGCTCGCGACCGTGGGTCGGTTGCTGATGCCGTGGAGCCGGAGGGCCGTGCGATGAGGGCCGAAAATCCGATCCAGCAGGCGATGACCTGGCTCAACGACCCGCTCAACTGGACCAACCCCGGCGGCATCCTCGACCGCCTCGGCGAGCACCTGTGGATTTCGGCGGCGGCGGTGGCGCTGGGCTGCGTGGTCGCCTGGCCGATCGGCATGTGGCTGGGCCACACGGGCCGGGGCGGCGGCGCGGTCGTGATGATCTCCAACCTGACACTAGCCATACCCACGATCGCGTTGCTCACGATCCTGCCGCTGACGTTCCTCGGCTTCGGCAAGCCGCCGGTCGTGGTGGCGCTCGCCGTCTTCGCGGTGCCGCCGCTGCTGGCAAACGCGTACACCGGTGTCCGGTCCATCGACCCCGAGGCGCGCGACGCGGCGCGCGGCATGGGCCTGTCCGGTTGGCAGGTGCTGGGCCGGGTCGAGCTGCCGCTCGCGGTGCCGTACCTGGCCGCTGGCTTCCGCACCGCGTCGGTCCAGGTGGTGGCGACCGCGGCGCTGGCCTCCTTCGTCAACGGCGGCGGGTTGGGCCAGATCATCAGCGCGGGGTTCGGCCTTGGCATCTCGGTCGGCGGCGGCCAGATCCTCGCCGGCGGCATCCTCGTCGCGTTGCTCGCGATCGTGGTCGAAGCGGTCCTCGCGGTCGTGGAGCGGGTGGTCACGCCCAAGCCGTTGCGCCGGGTCCGGGGCCGGGCTGCCCGCCGCGCGGCGGCCGCGACGGGAAACGCCTGAAGCTTTCAACTCGGTGACAACAATCGCGGTTTGTTGTCGGTCCCCCCTGTCAAGATGTTGGCTGAACGCGCGGGCGGCACCAGACCGTCGTCCGCCAGACACGCGGCCGGCCCGCAGAGGGTCGCGCCGGGACACGGAAGGCGGGCAGAATTTTGCGCGCACGTACACGTCTGGTGTTGGGCGCGGTAAGCGCTCTCGCCGGAGGCATGATCCTCGCGGGGTGCGGGGATGAAGGATCATCGGGCACTGAGGCTCCGGCCAGCGCCGGCGGTGATGCCGGTTGCGCGCCAGCGGCGGGCAGCCAGCTCGTTGTCCTCGAAGACGACAAAAAGCTGCAAAACACTGACAACATTGTGCCGGCGATCAACGCGAAGGCGTCCAAGCCGGAGCTGATAGCCGCACTCGACAAGGTTTCGGCGGCCCTCGACACCACCAAGTTGATCGAGCTCAACAAGGCGGTCGACGTCGACCGAAAGACCCCGAAGGTGGCGGCCGAGGAGTTCGCCTCCGCCAATTCACTCACCACGGGGATCGCCAAGGGTCAGGGTGGCCCGATCACGATCGGCGCGGCCAACTTCAGCGAAAACCAGACGCTCGGTGAGCTCTACCGGATCGTGCTGACGGCGGCGGGCTACCAGGCCAAGGTGCAGCAGATCGGTAACCGCGAGCTGTACGAGCCGGCCCTGGAAAAGGGCGAGATCCAGGTCGTTCCGGAGTACGCGGCGACGCTCGCCGACTTCCTCAACGGCAAGGTCAACGGCGCGAGCGCGGCCGCGATCTCCTCGCCCGACCTCGACAAGACCATGGAAGGTCTGAAGACGGTCGGTCAGAAGGTCGGCCTGACCTTCGGCACCCCGTCGGCGGCGCAGGATCAAAACGCCTTCGCGGTCACCAAGGAGTTCGCCGACAAAAACGGTCTGAAGACCCTCTCCGACCTGGCCGCCAAGTGCTCCGGCACCGCCACGATCCTCGGTGGGCCGCCGGAGTGCCCGCAGCGGCCCAAGTGCCAGAAGGGCCTCGAGGAGGTCTACGCCTTCAAGGCCGGCTCGTTCAGCTCGCTCGACGCGGGTGGGCCGCAGACCAAGTCGGCGCTCACCACCGGCACGATCAGCGTCGGCCTTGTGTTCTCCTCGGACGGTGCGCTGGCCGCCGGCTGATCCACGTTCCACAACGTCTTTACCGAAACGGTGCGGGAAGCCATTCCCGCACCGTTCCGCCATTTGGGCCCTCCGGGGTGGTACGAATCGCGGAGTTTCGGGGTGACTCGGGGTGATTGGCCCCACTTCCTCGTTGTGCTCATGTGACCGTTCCGTCCGCGGAAGGCCCGTCCCCGGATTCCGGGACCGGCCGTTCCGATTACCCGGAAGTATCGGTAGGCTCCACAGCCATGCCGGCCTCCGCACCGCCATCTGAGCGGCCGGGGCGGCAGCTGCTCACTGTGGTGTTCTGGGTCGGGGTGGGCCTGGCGCCGCTGGCGGCATTGTTGCTGCTGGTGGGCCAGAGCGCTGGGGTGCTCCGGGTGGCCGCCGTCCTCGCCGTGTTCTCCGTCGTGCTCATCGGCGTGTCCATAACTTTGCGGCGCGATGCCGAGACCGTGCGCATCGACCTGGAAGAAACGCTGCTGGAAGAGATCGATTCCCTGCGGGGCGATGTCCGCAACGACATCGCCACTGCCGCACGTGCGACGCACCGGGCCTTCGGGGAAAAGCTCCAGGCCCTGCACGAAAACGTGCAGGCGCTGCGCGTGCAGATGCAGTTGGACGCCGGTCGGGCGCAGGCCGAGCCGCCACAGCAGGCGGGCTACGAGCGGGCCGGATACGCCCAACAGGAGGCGCCCCCCGTGGTCGCGCACGCCTCGATCCCGATGCCGCCGCAGCCGTCGGCGACCGGCCAGGCCGGCGGCCGGGCCCGGGTTCCCGGCGTGGTCCGGCACACCGAGACGGTGCAGGTCACGACCCGGCAGACGATCGTCGACCAGGGCGACGACGCCGACGCGAGCGGCCGGGTCTACGGCGGCACCGCGTACGGCTCCAGCGGCTACGGCGACTCGGGGTCGTACGGGTCCAACGGGTCACACGGCGACTGGTCCGCGTCCGCCCCACCCGCCCCACCCGCCCCGCCGGCACCGGCCCGCAGTCGCCGCGCGGCCGAGCCCGAAGAGGAGTCGTGGACCGACCAGCGGCTGCGCGGTGGCGGCGACGGTCGCCGCCCCCGGCCGTACGAGCGGGGTGACACTGACGCGGGCGACGGCGGTGGCTGGTCCGGCATGCGCGCGGGCGACCGGTGGGCTTCGGTCCGCAGTGACGACCGCGGCCGCGAGGTGCGCATGGGTGAGCGGCGGGCCGCCATGCACCACGACGAGCTGGGCAGCGAGATGCGGATCGAAGACCGCTGGGCCGCGGTCCGCCGCGAGGAGCCCCGCCCCGACGACTACCGTGCCGAGTCCGGCTGGGGTGGCGGTGGCTACCAGGATCGCGGCGGCTACCAGGGCGGCGGGCAAGACAGCTCCTGGTCGCAGGAGCGCTGGGCCCGGCCCGGCCCGGCTGGCGCGCTGCCGGCCGGCGGCATCGAGCCGACCACCTCGTGGGGCCAGCAGTGGGGCACGCCGGAGCGCGAGCCGGTCGGTCGCCGCCGCCGATACCGCGACGAGGACGAGAGCTACCGCTAGCGCTATTTGTCGACGTCGCCGACCACGAAGAACATCGAGCCCAGGATGGCGATCAGGTCGGGCACCAGGCAGCCCGGGATGAGGGTGCTGAGCGCCTGCACGTTCGCGTACGAGGCGGTGCGCAGCTTCATCCGCCACGGCGTCTTCTCCCCGCGCGACACGAGGTAGTAGCCGTTGACGCCGAGCGGGTTTTCGGTCCAGGCGTACGTGTGCCCCTCCGGCGCCTTGACCACCTTGGGCAGCCGCACGTTGACCGGCCCGGTGATCTGGTCGACCCGCTCCAGGCACCGCTCGGCGAGGTCGAGCGACACGTACACCTGGTCGAGCAGCACCTCGAAACGCGAGTGGCAGTCGCCCGCCGTGCGGGTCACCACCGGCACTTCCAGCTCGCCGTACGCCAGGTAGGGCTCGTCGCGCCGCAGGTCGAAGTCGAGCCCGGACGCCCGCGCGACCGGCCCGGACGCCCCGTAGGCCGCGGCCTGGGCCGCCGTGAGCACGCCCACGCCGACCGTGCGGGCCAGGAAGATCTCGTTGCGGCGGATGAGGTTGTCGAGGTCCGGGAGCCGCCGGCGCACCTCGCCGATCGCGGCGCGGGCCCGCCTGGTCCAGCCGGCCGGCACCTCTTCCTTCAGGCCGCCGACCCTGTTGAACATGTAGTGCATGCGGCCGCCGGAGACCTCCTCCATGACCGTCTGAAGCGTCTCCCGCTCGCGAAACGCGTAGAACACCGGCGTGATCGCGCCGATCTCCAGCGGGTAGGACCCCAGAAACATGAGGTGGTTGAGCGCCCTGTTGAGCTCGGCGAGCGCCGTGCGCAGCCAGACCGCCCGCTCCGGCACTTCGAGACCCATCAGCCGCTCGACGGCCAGCACCACGCCGAGCTCGTTGGCGAACGCGGACAGCCAGTCGTGCCGGTTGGCCAGCACGATGATCTGCCGGTAGTCGCGCACCTCGAAGAGCTTTTCCGCGCCCCGGTGCATGTATCCGACGATCGGCTCGCAGGAGACCACCCGCTCACCGTCGAGCACGAGCTTGAGCCGCAGCACGCCGTGCGTAGACGGATGCTGCGGCCCGATGTTGAGCACCATGTCCGCGGTGTCCAACCCGGCCCCGGTGCCAACGGTGACCTCACGCAGGTCGGTCATGCGCCGCCGCCCGCAGCCGACACGAAGCGGAGGGAGCGAAGCGACCGGAGCGACTGGCGGCTACAGGGCGGCACAAAGGGCGCATGACCCGCGCGAGCGGAGCGAGCGCCAGCTAGCTCAGTCATGCCCGTCATAGTCCCACGTTCGTGAGCCACGACGGGTCGATGGCGACCGGGTGTATCAGCCACAAGTGGCCGCCCAGGCCGGCGGCGTCCGTCAGCTCGGCGGCCGCCGACGCGGAGGCCAGCGCCCGCACGTAGGCGGCCGGGTCTGTCGAGGCCTGCGCGAGCGGCGGCCGGGTGCCGTCGACGCCGAGCGCGCGGAGTGCCACCCGCTGCGAGACGAGGGTGTACGGCCACCCGCCCGCCTCGGCCACCGAATCCATCGCCACGTGCGCGGTGATGTCGCAGGTCCCGTCCGGTACCGGTGGCACCTGCCGGCCCGCCCGATATCCGGTCAGCGTCCCGAACGCCGGCCGCTCGCCGCGCAGGTGGCCGTAGTCGACCGCCAGCGCGAGCCCGCGCTCCACCGCCGCCACCGCCTCGGCCCACGCCCGGTCGCGCGACGCACCCACCTCGGCCCGAGGCGAGTCCGGCCACCAGCGGGAGAGCCACTCGAGGTCCGGCGCGGCGACCGGGTCGCCGGGTGACTCCACCCCGGCGCGGTCGACCTTCACGTAGCGGCCACCCTCCACGACATCGAGCGGCACGTTGTCCAGCCACTCGGTGGCCAGCAGCACCCCGACGACACCCGTCGGCGGCTCGGGGCACCAGGCCACGGACGCGGGGAGCGTGGAGGGCCGGGCCGCGCGTTCCACACCGGTCAACGCCAGCCGCCCGGCCAGCGACGGCGGCGCGGAGTGCAGCAGTGCGGAAAGCAGCTCGCCGCGGCCGGCGCCAACGTCGACGACGTCCAGCCGCTCGGGGTGGTCGAGCGCCTGGTCAACGTGTGCCACAAGGCGGAGGATCGCCGAGGCGAAGAGCGGGGAGGCGTGCACGCTGGTCCGGAAGTGCGCGGCCGGCGCGCCGGTGACGAAGAAGCCGCCGGGTCCGTAGAGGGCGTCCTCCATCGCGTCCCGCCACCTCACGATCCACACCCTACGGCGCCCCTCGTGAAAACCTTCACACAGTGTGTGAAGGCGACTTCGCCTGGACGCATACTGACGTTGACCGGTACCTAATCCCACGAGGACTGGATCAACGTCATGATCGTCGGTGTCATCGGGGCCGGGCGCGTCGGCGCGGTGCTGGGCGCGGCCCTCACCCGCGCGGGCCACACGGTCGCCGCGGCTTCCGGCTCGTCGCCGGCCTCGGCCGCACGCGTCGCCCGCCTCCTTCCCGGCACGGCCCGCTTGTCACCCGCCGGCGTCGCCCGCGCCGCCACCGACCTGCTGCTCGTCGCCGTCCCGGACGACGCGCTCGGCCCCCTGGTGGCCGGCCTGCCATTTCTGCCTGGTCAGGTCGTGGCGCACACCTCGGGCGCGCAGGGGCTCGCCGTGCTGGAGCCGGCCGCCGCCAAGGGTGCCCGGACGCTGGCGCTGCACCCCGCGATGACGTTCGCGGGCACCGGCGACGACCTGTCCCGGCTGCCCGGCACCGCGTACGGCGTGACCGCCCCACCCGAGCTCCGTCCCTTCGCCACCCGGCTCGTCGCCGACCTCGGCGGCACCCCGGAGTGGGTGGCCGAGGCCGACCGGCCGCTCTACCACGCGGCGCTCGCGCAAGGCGCCAACCACCTGGTCACGCTCGTCAACGAGGCGGCCGACCGGCTCCGCGACGCCGGTGTCGTCCACCCGGAGAGCGTGCTCGAGCCGCTGCTGCGGGCCGCCCTCGACAATGCCCTGCGGCACGGCGACGCGGCCCTGACCGGCCCGGTCTCCCGGGGCGACGCCGGCACCGTGGCCCGTCACCTGGAGCGGCTGGCGGCCGTCGCGCCCGACTCCGTTCCCGCGTACGTCGCGATGGCCCGGCGCACCGCCGACCGCGCGATCGCCGCGGGCCGCCTGCGCCCGCTCGACGCCGAACGCCTCCTCGACGTCCTCGCCAACCCGCGCCAAGAGGTGGGAGCTTGATGCACCCCGAAAAACGCTCCGCTTCGTTCCACGTTTCCCCGGGGATCCCGTGACCACGCTGGTGCACACCCGGGCGGATCTGGCCGCGGCCCGGGCCGCCATGCCGGGCACCGTGGCCGTCGTGATGACCATGGGCGCCCTGCACGAGGGGCACCGCGCGCTCCTGCGGGCCGCGCGCGAGCGGTCCGACCACCTGATCGCCACGATCTTCGTCAACCCGCTCCAGTTCGGGCCGAACGAGGACTTCGACAGGTACCCCCGCACCCTCGACGCGGACCTCACGGTTTGCGCGGAGGCCGGCGTCGACCTCGTCTTCGCACCCGACCGCGCCGAGATGTACCCCTCCGGTGAGCCGATGGTCCGGGTCAATCCCGGCCCGCTCGGCGAGCGGCTGGAGGGAGCGAGCCGACCCGGGTTCTTCCACGGGGTGCTCACCGTCGTGCTCAAGCTCCTCCAGGTCACCCGCCCACACCTCGCGTTCTTCGGCGAAAAGGACTATCAGCAGCTCACCCTCGTGCGGCGGATGGTGCGCGACCTCGACGTGCCGGTCGACATCGTGGGCGTGCCCACGGTCCGCGAGCCGGACGGCCTCGCCCTGTCCAGCCGCAACCGCTACCTGGCCCCCGCCGAGCGCCAGGCCGCGCTGAGCCTCTCGGCCGCGCTGCGGGCCGGCGCCGAGGCCGCGGCGCGGGGAGGCGACGCCGAGGCCGCGGCCCGCGCCGCCTTCGATTCCGATACGGCCAAGCTGGACTACCTGGTCCTCACCGGGCCCGATCTCGGCCCGGCGCCGGCCGCGGGTGCGGGCCGGATGCTCGTCGCCGCCTGGGTGGGCAGCACCCGACTCATCGACAACGTCGCTGTCGAGATCGCCTCCCCGACGTAACGTTGAGGAACGTCACTCGCCGGTTGTACACCGGAAGTCGGATTTGGCCTGGGTGACGTATGCTCGGCCGTCCGGACAGCAGTGCCCTTGGGGAGGACACAGGATGCGACGACGGTGGATCGCCGCGCTCGCGTTGGGCGGCGCGACCGCCCTGATGCTCTCCGGTTGCGGCAACCCCGCGGGCGTCGACGGCGACCTGACCAACAACTGGGCGGCGATGGGCGAGGCCAAGCCGTTCGTCCCGCCGGCCGAGGTGTGCCACAGCGCCGACTTCGCCGAGGTGGCCTACCTCTCCTCCTTCAACCCGGTCGACTGCGCGAGCGCACACCGGCTCGAGACCGTCTTCGTCGGCGAGTTCACCGGGGCCGCCGCCAGCGGATCGGCCCCACCCGCGAAGGGGTCGCCCGAGGTCCGCGCCGCCTTCGCCGAGTGCGACACCAAGACCAAGGAGTACGTGGGCGCCGACTGGCGCACCGGCCGGCTGCGGCTGGGCGTCGTGCTGCCGTCGCCGCAGGCGTGGGAGGGCGGCTCCCGCTGGTTCCGGTGCGACGTCACCGAGGTGACCAACATCGAGGACAACGGCGACACCACCACCCGCAGCGGCAGCGTCAAGGGCGCGCTGGCGTCGGCCTCGCCCCTCTCGCTCGGCTGCTACCAGGTCAAACTCGCCAAGGACAGCAGCATCGACACGATGCCGGCGGCCGCCTGCAACAAAGACCACAACAGCGAGTTCGTCGGCGTCTACGTCGCGCCCGACGGCCCATACCCCACCAAGAGCGCCGACTGGGACAAGCTCCACGGCGAGTGCCGGAAGATCATCGCCAAGTACGCGGGCGTGCCCAACGACGGCAACCTCAAGTACCGCACCGGCGTCGTCTCGCTGCCCGGCAACGAAGACGAGTGGAAGGGCGGCAACCGCGGCGTCCGCTGCTACCTCTGGCTGAGCGAGCGCAAGGTCAACCGCTCCCTCAAGGGCGCGGGCCCCAACGGCATGCCGATCCAGTACGAAAACTAGCCCAACCCCAATTTCAAGATTCGAGCTACCGCGGCGTCCGTCGTGGTCGCTCTCCGTTGCTCCCGCGGCCTCACCCGTCCGCCGTTGGTCGCGGCTACCCCTTTGAGTGAGGCCGCGGGAGCAACGGTCCGGACCACCGCGGACGTCGCGGTAGCTCGATTCTTTGGAGCTGAGGCTTTCAAGGTGTGGATCGTGGAGTCGCACTGACTGGTGCTCTGATCACAGTCTGGGCCGTGCGGCGGTGTGCGGTGGTTGACTGGTCGGATGGATGTCGCACTGCCCGTGGTGCCGCGTCGGCTCGGTGCGCCCGAGCCTGGCTGGTACGAGACGACCGACGTCGTGGTGGTCGGGTCTGGCATCGCGGGTCTGACCGCGGCCCTGCACCTGCGCGAGGCCGGCCTCCATGTCACCGTCGTCACCAAGGTCAATATCGATGACGGGTCCACGCGTTGGGCGCAGGGTGGGATCGCCGCCGTGCTCGACCCGCTCGACACTCCCGCCGCCCACGCCGCCGACACGCTCGTCGCGGGCGTCGGGCTGTGCGACCCGGCGGCGGTCGAGGTCCTGGTCGAAGAGGGGCCGCTGCGGGTGCGGGAGCTGATGCGGCTGGGTGCGGAGTTCGACCGCAATCCGGACGGGTCGCTCATGCTCACCCGCGAGGGGGGCCACCGGGCCAACCGCATCGTGCACGCGGGCGGGGACGCGACCGGTGCCGAGGTGCAGCGGGCCCTGCACGCCGCGGTCGGCCGCGACCCGTGGATCCGCCTCGTCGAGCACGCGCTGGTGCTCGACCTGCTGCGCGCGCCGGACGGCCGGGCCTGTGGCATCACCCTGCACGTGCTCGGCGAGGGCAGCGAAGACGGTGTTGGCGCGATCCTCGGCCGGGCGGTCGTGCTGGCCACCGGCGGCATGGGGCAGATCTTCTCGGCGACCACCAATCCCTCCGTCTCCACCGGTGACGGTGTGGCGCTCGCGCTGCGGGCCGGTGCGGCGGTGACCGACGTGGAGTTCGTGCAGTTCCATCCGACGTCGTTCGTGGGCGGTGAGATCCACGAGACCCAGCGCCCGCTGATCTCCGAGGCGCTGCGCGGCGAGGGCGCGTACCTTGTCGACGGCGAGGGCCGGCGCTTCATGGTCGGGCAGCACGAGCTTGCCGAGCTGGCCCCGCGCGACGTGGTGGCGAAGGCCATCCACCGGGTCATGCTCGCCACCGGCGCAGACCACGTCTACCTCGACGCCCGCCATTTGCCGGACGTGCCGCACCGGTTTCCGACCATCACCGCCGCTTGCCTGGCCGCGGGCGTCGACCCGACCACCGATCTCATCCCGGTCGCGCCGGCCGCGCACTACGCCTCCGGCGGCGTCCGCACCGACCTGCGCGGCCGCACCTCCATCCCCGGCCTGTACGCGTGCGGCGAGGTGGCCTGCACCGGCGTGCACGGCGCCAACCGGCTGGCCAGCAACTCGCTGCTGGAAGGGCTTGTGTTCGCCCGCCGGATCGCCGAAGACGTGGCACACGACCTCCCACCGCGGGCCGAGCCGGCGGCGGTGGGTGGCGAGCCGGGCTGGGTGGTAGGCGAAGAGGTACGCGTCCAGCTCCAGGAGGCGATGACTCGGGGCGCCGGCGTGCTTCGGTCGGCCGACTCGCTCGCCACCGCGGCGAAGGAGCTGACCCGCCTGGGTGGCACCCGCGGCACCCCGCGCACCGCCTCGTGGGAGGCGACAAACCTGCTCACCGTGGCGTCCACGCTGGTCGCGGCCGCGTACGCCCGGCAGGAGACGCGCGGCTGCCACTGGCGCGAGGACCACCCGGCGGCCAGCGACGAGTGGCTCGGCCACCTGCTCGGTGGCATCGGGCCGGACGGTGAGGTCACCGAGGCGTGGGAGAAGCTGTGAACGAGTCCACTGTGGAGGCCCTGCGCGCGGCCGGGCTCGATCCCGCCGATGTGGCGCGCGTCGTCCGCACCGCGCTCGACGAAGACCTCGGGCCGGCCCACCTCGACGTGACGAGCGTCGCGACCATCCCCGACGACCAGGTGGACACCGCCGACGTCGTCGCCCGCGCCGACGGCGTGGTCGCCGGCCTGCCGGTCGCGCGTGCGGTGTTCGAGGACGTGGACGCGCGTACCAGATGGGAAAGCCGGACCCGCGACGGCGAGCGGGTGGCGCGCGGCGCGGTGCTGGCCACCGTGACCGGCCCCACCCGCGCCCTGCTCACCGCGGAGCGCACGGCGCTCAACCTGCTCTGCCGCATGTCCGGGGTGGCCACCCACACGCGCGCCTGGGCCGACGTGCTCGCCGGCAGCAAGGCCACCGTGCTGGACACCCGCAAGACCACCCCTGGCCTGCGGGCGCTGGAGAAGTACGCGGTGCGGGCCGGCGGCGGCACGAACAAGCGGATGGGCCTGTACGACGTCGCCATGATCAAGGACAACCACAAGCTGGCGGCGGGTGGGCTGACCGCGGCGTACCGGCGGGTGCGCGAGCTCTTCCCCGACGTCCCGGTGCAGGTCGAGGTCACCACCGTGGCCGAGGCGGTGGAGTCGGTCGAGGCCGGCGCCGACTTCCTGCTCTGCGACAACATGACTCCCGACCTGCTGCGCGAGGTGGTCGCGGCGGTCGGCGACCGGGCCGAGCTGGAGGCCACCGGCGGGCTGACCCTGGAGGTCGCGGCGGAGTACGCGGCGACCGGCGTCGACTACCTCTCGGTGGGTGCCCTCACCCACTCCTCGCCTATCTTGGATATCGCCCTGGACCTGCGCCCGTAAGAGGTAGCGCGTGCTGCTCTGCATAGACATCGGTAACACCAACACGGTGCTCGCCACGTTCGACGGCGACAAGCTGGTCCACTCCTGGCGGATCAAGACCGACGCCCGCTCGACGGCCGACGAGATGGGCCTTATCTACCGCGGGCTGCTCGCCGGAGACGCCGTGGAGATCACGGGCGTGGCGGCCTGCTCGACGGTGCCCGCGGCGCTGCGTTCGCTGCGCATGATGCTGGCCCGCTACTACGGCGACGTGCCCACCGTGATCGTCGAGCCGGGCGTGAAGACCGGCGTGCAGCTGGCGATCGACAACCCGAAGGAGGTCGGCCCGGACCGGGTCGTCAACACCCTTGCGGCGTACACGATCTACGGCGGGCCCTCGATCGTCGTCGACATCGGCACGACCAACACCTTCGACGTGATCAGCGCCCGGGGCGAGTTCCTGGGCGGCGCGTTCACGCCGGGCATCGAGATCTCCTTCGACGCGCTCGCGGCGCGGGCGGCCCAGCTGCGCAAGGTCGAGCCGGCGAAGCCGCGCTCGGTGATCGGCAAAAACACTGTGGAGTGCCTACAGGCGGGTATGTACTTCGGGTACGCCGGCCTGATCGACCACATCATCAACCGGATGTCGGAGGAGCTGGGGCCGCTGCGCGCGGTGATCGCCACCGGCGGGCTGGCGCCGGTCGTGATCGACGAGTGCCGCACGATCACCCACCACGAGCCGATGATCACGCTCATCGGCTTGCGCATGGTCTACGAGCGCAATACCTGAGCCCTGAAGACGATCACGCGGTACGGCACCTCGAAGCTCTCCCGCCCGGCGAGGTCGGGATGGGTGGCGGTGAGCTCGCGCACACCCGCCACGATCTCGGCCTGCCGCTCCGGGGTAGAGGTGAGGAAGTACGACCGGGTCGAGATCATCGCGACGAGGCTCTCCGGCGTACGCGTCTCGTGGTGCGTGAACTCCTTGCGCTCCGTCGGCCCGAACATGTCGCTCAGCTCCAGCTCGACGGTCGGCTCGGGGTCGAAGTTGCCCCGGTTGTCGGGCGTGTCGTGGGTGATCCGGGACAGCTCCGCTATCCACGGCTCGCGGTCGTCGCGATGGTTCCAGATCGCGCCGAAGCGGCCTCCCGGGTGGAGCAGCCGGGCGATCTCCGGGTGGGCGCGCTCCCGGTCGAACCAGTGGTATGCCTGCCCGGCCACCACCGCGTCGGCGCTCGCATCCGGCAGCGGCACCGACTCGGCGAAACCCGCCACCGCGGCCACGCGCTCGCCCTCGCCCTCGCTCGAAGCCGTGAGCTGGGCGCGCATGCCCTCGTCCGGCTCGACTGGCGTGACCTTGTATCCGGCCGCGAGGAGCACCCGGGTCAGCTTGCCCGTGCCGGCGCCCAGGTCGACGACCTCGGCCGGCGGCGGTTTGCCCACCGCCCACCGCACCGCCTCGACGGGGTAGCTGGGTCGGAACCGGTCGTACTCCGCCGCGGCGGCCCCGAACGACAGGGCCTGAGTTTGATCAGCCATCGGTTATCGACGGTACCCAAAGCCCGGTTACGAGTACCCTCGTGGCGAATCCGTTCGCCTTTAATTGAGAAAGCTGTGCCGTGACTGAGTCGACTCCTGCCGCCGCTGACCCCGCCGAGGACCTACCCGAGCAGATGCGGGTGCGCCGGTCCAAGCGGGACCGCATGCTCGCCGACGGGGTGGAGCCGTACCCGCTGGGCTACCCGCGTACTGCCACGCTCGCGCAGATCCGGGAGCGGTACGCCGAGCTGCCCACCGATACGGCCACCGGCGACACGGTGTCCGTGACCGGGCGCGTCATCTTCATCCGCAACAGCGGCAAGCTGTGTTTCGCCACCCTGCGGGACGGCGACGGCACCGAGCTCCAGGCGATGCTCTCGCTCGATCGGGTCGGCACCGAGCGGCTCGAAGATTGGAAGCGCCTCGTCGATCTAGGTGACCTTGTGGGCATCACCGGAGAGGTGATTACGAGCCGCCGGGGTGAACTCTCCGTGCTCGCCGACACGTGGACGATGACGGCCAAGGCGCTCCGCCCGCTCCCCGTGGCGCACCGGCCATTGAGTGAAGAGGCTCGGGTCCGCCAGCGGTACGTCGATTTGATCGTGCGCCCGAAGGCGAGGGAGACGGTCCGCACCCGGGCCACGGTGGTGCGAAGCCTGCGTGACTCGCTTCACTCACGAGACTTCCTCGAGGTCGAGACACCGATGCTTCAGTTGCTGCACGGTGGCGCCGCGGCCCGGCCATTCGTAACTCACAGCAATGCGTTGGATACTGATCTGTATCTGCGAATCGCACCAGAGCTATTCCTGAAGCGCTGTGTGGTTGGTGGGATCGAACGAGTCTTCGAGATCAACCGCAACTTCCGGAATGAGGGAGTTGACTCATCGCACTCTCCCGAGTTTGCGATGCTGGAGGCGTACCAGGCGTACGCCGACTACAACACCATGGCCACGCTGACCCGCGAGTTGGTACAGGAAGCCGCGCGTGCGACCTTTGGGTCCTATGTTGTTACGCATGCGGACGGCGCTGAGTACGACCTTGGCGGTCAGTGGCGCTCCGTCACCCTCTACGGGGTTCTTTCCGAGGCCCTCGGTGAGGAGGTAACGGTCCGTACGGACATGGCCCGGCTGGTTCAGTACGCAGAGAAGCACAATCTGCCCGTGTCGCCCAAGTGGGGGCCGGGCAAACTCGCCGAGGAACTCTTCGAGGAGCTCGTCGTACCAAACCTCGTGCTCCCCACCTTCGTGATGGACTACCCGGAGGAGACGTCGCCGCTGACCCGGGCCCATCGTGACCAGCCCGGCCTCGCCGAGAAGTGGGACCTGTACGCGTTCGGCGTCGAGCTCGCCACCGCCTACTCCGAGCTGGTCGATCCCGTTGAGCAGCGCGAACGGCTGGTGCGACAGGCGCAGTTGGCGGCGAAGGGTGACGACGAGGCGATGCGGTTGGACGAAGACTTCCTCCGGGCCATGGAATACGGGATGCCGCCGTCCGGCGGGATGGGAATGGGAATCGACAGGCTCCTCATGGCGCTCACCGGCCTGGGTATTCGGGAAACCATCCTCTACCCGCTGGTCCGCCCCGAGTAGATTTCTTCGATCCTATTGACGGGTGGAGCGTCTTCCAAGCTATTGTTCTCTTGTTTGCGGGAGGAACCTGCTCGGAAGGATAGCGGCCCGTGGCCAAGCAGATCATTCACAAGTTGGTCGACGACCTCGACGGCGGCGACGCGGACGAGACCGTCAAGTTCTCGCTCGACGGCGTTCAGTACGAGATCGACCTGTCCAAGAAGAACGCCGACAAATTGCGGGAGGCAATCGCCCCATACGCGGCGGCCGGTTCAAAGATCGGGCGCGGCGGTGTCGTGGTCGGTGGGCGTGCCGCGCGTGGTCGTGGTGGAGCAGCGGCCGATCGCGAGCAAAACAAGGCGATCCGCGCTTGGGCGAAGAAGGAAGGCAAGGAGATCTCCGACCGGGGCCGGATCCCGCAGGAGATCGTCGACGAGTACCACGCGAAGGCGGGCCGCTGAGCCTCGCCGTCGCGACCGGACCCGGCAACGGGCCCGTGGCGCAGTGCGCGCCGCGGGCCCGCCCGCATCTGCGGGGTGGCTCCCCGCGGGCAGCCCCACGGGCCTCCAGCGAATTCGGCCGGAATTCGCCGGAGGCCCGTGGCGTTGCCTACCCGGTACGGGTCGCATCTGTCGCCGGACCGTGACCCGTCGATCCCACCCCCGTTGTCCACAGGTGGACACTGTTGTCCACAGGCTGTGGATGACCGCATGGGTGAGCTGTGGATTTCGCTCTCCGCGTAGCGGTCGGGTCGGGGAAACAGCGCTCCAGGGCGCACAGTTGGGGAAAAGGTCGCGGACGTGGGCCAGTCCGGCACGCACGGCACAAGCAGAGTCGGTCCGCGGCGATAGAGTATTGACACGGGCGCTCCGACGGGGCGTCCCCGGCGCTGGCCCCGCCAAGATCATGGCGCACGGCACGTGAGGAGCACGAGGGCATGTTCGAGCGGTTCACCGACCGAGCGCGACGGGTTGTCGTCCTGGCTCAGGAAGAAGCCCGGATGCTCAACCACAACTACATCGGCACGGAGCACATCCTGCTGGGTCTCATCCACGAGGGTGAGGGCGTCGCGGCCAAGGCTCTGGAGAGCCTCGGCATCTCCCTGGAGGGCGTCCGCCAGCAGGTGGAAGAGATCATCGGCCAGGGTCAGCAGGCGCCGAGCGGGCACATCCCGTTCACGCCGCGGGCCAAGAAGGTCCTTGAGCTCTCGCTGCGTGAGGCGTTGCAGCTCGGTCACAACTACATCGGCACGGAGCACATCCTGCTCGGGCTGATCCGGGAAGGTGAGGGCGTCGCCGCCCAGGTGCTGGTCAAGCTCGGCGCCGACCTCAACCGGGTGCGCCAGCAGGTGATCCAGCTCCTGTCCGGCTACCAGGGCAAGGAGCCGGCCGCGGCCGGCGCCGCCGCGGGCGAGGCCGCCCCGTCGACCTCCCTGGTGCTGGACCAGTTCGGTCGCAACCTGACCCAGGCGGCCCGCGAGGGCAAGCTCGACCCGGTCATCGGGCGCGAGAAGGAGATCGAGCGGGTGATGCAGGTGCTCTCCCGCCGCACCAAGAACAACCCGGTCCTGATCGGCGAGCCCGGCGTGGGCAAAACCGCCGTCGTGGAGGGCCTGTCCCAGCGGATCATCAAGGGCGAGGTGCCCGAGACGCTCAAGGACAAGCAGCTCTACACGCTGGACCTCGGTGCGCTGGTCGCCGGCTCCCGCTACCGCGGTGACTTCGAGGAGCGCCTCAAGAAGGTGCTCAAGGAGATCCGCACCCGGGGCGACATCATCCTCTTCATCGACGAGATCCACACTCTGGTCGGCGCCGGCGCCGCCGAGGGCGCGATCGACGCGGCGAGCATCCTCAAGCCGATGCTGGCCCGCGGCGAGCTCCAGACCATCGGCGCGACGACGCTTGACGAATATCGCAAGCACCTCGAAAAGGACGCGGCGCTCGAGCGGCGCTTCCAGCCGATCCAGGTTGGTGAGCCCTCGCTGGCGCACACCATCGAGATCCTCAAGGGTTTGCGTGATCGCTACGAGGCCCACCACCGAGTCTCGATCACGGACGCCGCGCTGGTGGCGGCCGCGACGCTCGCCGACCGCTACATCTCCGACCGGTTCCTGCCGGACAAGGCGATCGACCTCATCGACGAGGCCGGTGCCCGCATGCGCATCCGCCGGATGACCGCGCCGCCAGACCTGCGTGACTTCGACGAGCGGATCGCCCAGGTGCGCCGCGACAAGGAGTCCGCGATCGACGCGCAGGACTTCGAGCGGGCCGCCCAGCTGCGTGACAAGGAAAAGCAGCTGCTCGGTCAGAAGGCGCAGCGGGAGAAGGAGTGGAAGGCCGGCGACCTCGACGTCGTGTCCGAGGTCGACGACGAGCAGATCGCCGAGGTGCTGGCCAACTGGACCGGCATCCCGGTGTACAAGCTGACCGAGGAGGAGACTTCCCGGCTGCTGCGGATGGAAGACGAGCTGCACAAGCGGGTCGTCGGTCAGGAAGACGCGGTCAAGGCGGTTTCCAAGGCCATCCGGCGTACCCGGGCCGGGTTGAAGGACCCGAAGCGGCCTTCGGGCTCGTTCATCTTCGCCGGTCCGTCCGGTGTGGGTAAGACCGAGCTGTCCAAGGCGCTGGCGGAGTTCCTGTTCGGCAGCGAAGACGCGTTGATCCAGCTGGACATGTCCGAGTTCCACGACCGGTACACGGTGTCCCGGCTGGTGGGTGCGCCTCCCGGTTACGTCGGTTACGACGAGGGTGGTCAGCTGACCGAGAAGGTGCGCCGGCGGCCGTTCTCGGTGGTGCTGTTCGACGAGATCGAGAAGGCTCACCCGGATGTGTTCAACACGCTGCTCCAGATCCTGGAAGATGGTCGGTTGACCGACGGTCAGGGCCGCATCGTCGACTTCAAGAACACGGTGATCATCCTGACCACCAACCTGGGCACCCGCGACGTGGCCAAGGCCGTCTCGCTGGGCTTCCAGGCATCCGAAGACTCGGAGTCCAACTACGAGCGGATGAAGCAGAAGGTCAACGACGAGCTCAAGCAGCACTTCCGGCCGGAGTTCCTCAACCGGATCGACGACACGATCGTGTTCCACCAGCTGAAGGAGGACGAGATCCTCGAGATCGTGGACATCATGATCGCCCGGATCGAGACCCAGCTGCGCAACAAGGACATGAGCATGGAGTTGACCGACAACGCCAAGCGGTACCTGGCGAAGAAGGGCTTCGACCCGGTGCTTGGTGCTCGGCCGCTGCGTCGCACGATCCAGCGGGACATCGAGGACAACCTCTCCGAGCGGATTCTGTTCAACGAGCTCAAGCCGGGCCAGATCGTGGTCGTCGACTGCGAGGGCGACCCGGCCGACGTCGACAAGTCCAAGCTCGTGTTCCGCGGTGCGGACAAGCCGGTCGAGGTGCCCGACGCGGTGCCCGCCGACCTCGGCAGCGCCGCTGAGGCAGCTGAGTAAAGACAGGTTCGAAAAGGGGCGGTTCCGAGAGGGGCCGCCCCTTTGCTATGCCTCGCCGGCCAGCGCGTAGCGGCCCTCGCCGGCCGTCGACACAAGGCCGTCGTCGAGCAGGCTCCGCAGTGCGCGGTCACGCTGCACCGCGTCCGCCCAGACCAGGTCCAGCCGCTCCGCTGGCACCGGCCCGTGCGCCTCGCGCAGCACGGCCAGCAACAGCCCGCGAACCTGGCGGTCCGTGCCCGCGTACTGCTGCGGCCGGCGAGTCGGACCGGTCGGCGCCGGCCGGCCCTCCGCCCGCCAGCCGCACAGCTCCACCACCGGGCAGTCCGTACAGCGTGGCGCCCGCGCGGTGCACACCACGGCACCGATCTCCATGAACGCCGCGCTCGCCCGCGCCGCCCGGCCCGGCTCGACCGGCAGGAGCGCCTCGGTGTCGGCCAGGTCGGCGGGCGTGGTGCTGGGGCCGGCGTCCGGCTTGCCGCGGCTGGCCCGGGCCACGAACCGCCGCACGTTGGTGTCCACCACCGGCTGCCGCTGCCCGTACGCGAACGCCGCCACGGCCCGCGCGGTGTACGCCCCCACGCCCGGCAGCGCGAGCAGCGCGTCGAGATCGGCGGGCACCTGGCCACCGTGCCGCGCCACGATCGCCAGCGCGCACTCGTGCAGCCGCATCGCCCGGCGGGGGTAGCCGAGCCGTCCCCACATCCGGATCGCCTCGGCGGGTGTGTCGGCCGCGAGCGCCGCCGGCTCGGGCCAGCGCGCCAGCCACGCGTGGTACGCCGGCAGTACCCGCGCCACCGGCGTCTGCTGGAGCATGATCTCGCTGACGAGCACGGCCCAGGCGGTGGTGCCCGGCGCGCGCCACGGCAGGTCGCGGGCGTTGGCGTCAAACCACTCGATGGCCGCGTCGGCCAGGTCGGTCTCAGGCATTCCACTCCCAAGGCGGGTGCTCGTCGCGTCGCGGGCCCGCGACGCGACGAGCACCACCAGCAAACAGCGGGTCGATCCTGCCACGACCGGTCACATGGGGCAGACTCCCACCCGTGAACGAGCTTGCGATCACCGTGATCGGCCAGGACCGTCCGGGCATCGTCGCGGACGTCTCCGAGGCCCTCGCCCGGCTCGGCGCCAACCTGACCGACTCGACGATGACTCGCCTGCGCGGCCACTTCACGTGGACGCTGGTGTGCAGCGGTCCCGGTGCCGCCGAGGTCGAGGCCGCGCTCGGCCCACTCGCCGCCGACGGCCGGCTGCTCGCGACGGTACGGGAGGTCGGCAGCGAGGTCGAGGCGGCCGCCGCGGGCGAGCCCTACCTGATGAGCGTGCACGGTGCCGACCGGCTCGGCATCGTCGCGGCCGTGACCCGCGTGCTCGCCGAGGCCGGCGCCAACATCACCGACCTCACCACCCGGCTGACCGGCCCGCTCTACGTGCTCGTCGCCGAAGTGGACCTCCCGGCCGGCACGGCCGACCGGGTCGCCAAGCGGCTGGCCGAGGTCGCCGCCGGGATGGACGTCGAGGTCACGCTCCGCCCCACGGAGACGGATGTCCTGTGACAGGTCCGTTCCACGGCTGGACTCCGGACGCGCTCGGCGACCCGGGCGAGGTGCTGCCGGTGGTGACCGCACCCGACGCGGTGCTGAGCCGGCCCGGCCCCGAGGTCGACCCCAGCGACCCGAAGGTTGTGCGCCTCGCCGCCGACCTGATGGCCACGATGCGTGTCTCGCCCGGTTGCGTGGGCCTGGCCGCGCCGCAGGTAGGCGTCTCCGCGCAGGTCTTCGTGGTCGACGTCACCGGTCATCCGAAGGCGGCCACGGTGCACGGCGCGTTCGCCCTCTGCAACGCCAAGGTGGTCGAGGCGAGCCGCTGGCGACCAGGCCGTGAGGGCTGCATGTCGGTGCCCGACCTGACCGGCGACGTGAAGCGCGCCGCGCGGGTGGTGGTGGAGGCCGCGCTCCCGGGCACGGGCGCGCAGGTGCGGCTCACCACCGACGCGTTCGAGGCACGGGCGCTACAGCACGAGATCGACCACTGCGCCGGCCGCCTCTTTCTCGACCGCGTCGCCGGCGCCCACGCGATCCACCAACGCAAGGTTTACCTGTAGGGCGGCGCGTCGCCAGGATCCTCGCGGTCCACCCCTATACCGTGAGGGCATCATGAGACTGACGGTTGGTCCCCTTCCTTCCGCCGTCTATTGGCGGCGTCGCGCCATTGTGCTCGGTGCCCTGTTCATCGTCCTCTTGGTGCTCTTCACCACGTGCCGTGGCGGTGGCGGCTCCGGGGCGGCCAAGACCAGCGCCACCAGCACCCCGACCGTCAAGACCAGCGAGGCACCGGCCGCACCGGACACCGAGCAGTCGGCCACGCCGCCGCCGAGCCAGGCGCCCACCACCGGCGCGCCGGTCGCGCCGCCCGCAGCCACGACCGGCGCACCCGCCCAGCCACCTGCGGGCGGCTGCACCGACGCCGAGATCAAGGTCACGGCGGCGCCGAGCCTCACCAACGCGCCCGCCGGCCAGACCATCGTGATCAAGCTGCGGATCAAAAATGAGTCCAACCGCCAGTGCGACCGCGACGTCGGCCCGGACGAGCAGGAGATCTACATCAAGAAGGGCGCGCAGGTCATCTGGTCGTCCGACCGGTGCAGCACCTTCCGCGGCTCGGAGATAAAGCCCTTCCCGCCCGACCACGAGATGGCGTTTCAGGCCACCTGGAACGGTCGCCAGAGCACCGGCTGCCAAAACGGCGCGGCCACCGGCAAAGCCCCCGACCCTGGCGAATACCAGGTCTTCGGCCGGCTGGGCACCGACCTCAGCACCCCGGTCAAGCTCACGCTCACATAGCAGAGCGGGTTTAGACGTAGCGCTCCAGGATCGAGGCTTCGGCAAGGCGGGAAAGGCCCTCGCGGACACCGCGCGCCCGCGCGTCGCCGACTCCGTCGACGGCCTGTAGGTCTTCGACTGTGGCGCCGAGCAGGCGCTGCAAGCTGCCGAAGTGGCCCACCAGGCGGTCGACGACGGTGCCGGGCAGGCGGGGCACCTTGGCCAGCAGCCGGAACCCCCGCGGGCTGACCGCCGCGTCGAGCGAGTCGGAGGCGCCCGGGTAGCCGATCGCCTTGGCGACCGCCACGAGGTCGATCATCTCGGTGGCCGTCAGCAGGTCGAGCTCGACAAGCGCCTCGTCGAGCGTGCGGGCCTTGCGCCCGGCCGGCAGGTAGTCGCGGATGACGAGCGTGCGGTCGGCGTCGACGCCGGCCATCAGCTCGTCGAGCTGGAGGGCCAGCAGCCGGCCGTCGGTGCCCAGCTCCACCACGTAACCGGCGATCTCGTCGGCGATCCGGCGGACCATCTCGAGGCGCTGCACCACGGCCACCGCGTCGCGCACGGTCACCAGATCTTCGATCTCCAGCGCGGAGAGCGTGCCGGACACCTCGTCGAGCCGCAGCTTGTAGCGCTCCAGCGTCTGGAGCGCCTGGTTGGCCCGGGAGAGGATCGCGGCCGAGTCGTCGAGGACGTGGCGCTGGCCGTTGACGTACAGCCCGATGATGCGCATCGACTGGCTTACCGAGATCACCGGGAAGCCGGTCTGCTTGGCGACCCGCTCAGCGGTGCGGTGACGCGTGCCCGACTCCTCGGACGGGATGGACGGATCGGGCATGAGGTGCACCGCGGCGCGCACGATGCGGGTGCCGTCGCTGGAGAGCACGACCGCACCGTCCATCTTGCACAGCTCGCGCAGGCGGGTGGCCGAGAACTCCACGTCTAGGGGGAAGCCGCCGGTGCACAGCGACTCGACCACCTTGTCGTAGCCGAGGACGATCAGCGCGCCGGTGCGGCCCCGCAGGATCCGCTCCAGCCCGTCGCGCAGGGCGGTGCCTGGCGCCATCAACGCCAGATTGGCGCGCAGGGGATCACCTCCCGGGGCTGGGCCGGCTGCCGGGCCGGGCGGGGCGGCCGCTCCAGCGCTGACAGTGCGCGCGGGCGAGCCGACCACGCCCGCGCGGCCGGCCAGGCTGGCGGCGGCGGTTCTATTCGCATCGCGGTCGATCGGCACGGGCACAGTCTACGGACCGTCATCCGACCTGTGCTGTTGCGGTTCGGCGGCAGATCCGTAGCGTGACGTCGAGAATCTGACGCGTGACGCTACTCGGCAGAGGCGCGTGCCGCCCACTGTAGCGCTGCCCGCACATTTGCCACCTCGACGACCCGCATGCCCTTGGTGCGCACGCCCGTCGCGTCAGGCCCGCAACCCGCCGGCACCAGCGCGAACGTAAAGCCGAGCCGAGCCGCTTCGGCCAGCCGCCGCGGGACCGCTCCCACGCGGCGGACCTCTCCGGTGAGCCCCACCTCGCCGATCGCCACGAGGTGCGGCGCGACCGCGAGGTCGAGACCCCCGGAGGCCACGGCGAGCGCGACGGCCAGGTCGGCGGCCGGCTCGACCACGCGGATGCCGCCGACCGTGGCCGCGAAGACCTCGCGGTCGTGCAGCTTGAGGCTGTCGGTGCGGCGCTGGAGGACGGCCAGCACCATGGCGAGGCGGGCACTGTCGAGCCCGGACACGGTGCGCCGGGGTGAGCCGGGCACCGCCGCGCCGATCAGCGCCTGCACCTCGGTGACCAGCGCGCGGCGCCCCTCCATCGCGACGGTCACGCAGGTGCCCGGCACCGCCTCGTTGGACCGGGTAAGGAAGAGGCCGGACGGGTCGGGCAGGCTGGAGATGCCGCTCTCGTGCATCTCGAAGCAGCCCACCTCGTCGGCGGTGCCGAACCGGTTTTTCACCCCGCGCACGAGCCGGAGCGACGAGTGCTTGTCGCCCTCGAAGTGCAGGACGACGTCGACGAGGTGCTCCAGCACCCGGGGGCCGGCGACCTGACCGTCCTTTGTGACGTGGCCGACCAGGATCGTGGCGATGCCCCGCTCCTTGGCGACCGCGACGAGCGCGGCGGTGACCGCACGCACCTGGGTGACCCCGCCCGGCACGCCCTCGGTGCCCGGCATGGAGATGGTCTGCACGGAGTCGAGCACCAGCAGGCCGGGCTGGACCGCGTCGAGGTGGCCGAGCACGGCGCTCAGGTCGCTCTCGGAGGCGAGGTAGAGCTGCTCGTGGAGCGTGCCCATCCGCTCCGCCCGCAGGCGCACCTGGCTCACCGACTCTTCGCCGCTGACCACGAGCGACGGGCTGCCCGCGCCGGCCGCCCACTGCTGGGCGACGTCGAGCAGCAGCGTCGACTTGCCGACGCCGGGCTCGCCGGCGAGCAGCACGACCGCGCCGGGCACGAGGCCACCGCCGAGCACCCGGTCGAGCTCGGTCACCCCCGTGGGGCGGGCCCGGGCCGGCGTGGCGCTGATCTCCGCGATCGGCCGGGCCGGCTCCGCCGGCATCCGCGAGCTGACCACGCGCCCGGCCGCCATCGGACCGGTCACGGTGGACTCGACGACCGAACCCCACTCACCGCACTCGGGGCAGCGACCGACCCACTTGGGTGGCTGGTGCCCGCAGGCGTCGCACTCATACGCCGGGCGCGGCTCACGCGCCGCGGGGCGGGCCTTGGCCGGGCCGCGCGGGATCGATCTCGACGTCGTCACGCGGGCACGCTAACCAGCGGGTACGACGAAAAGGCGCTCAGTGCTCGCCTTCGCCCGGCTCTGCCGAGCCCCGGGGCACCGGCGTGAGCGGCACGCCCAGCGGCACCTCCAAGGGCAGCGTGGCGCCGCCGACGTCGAAGGTCAGCTTGACGCTCTTGCCACCGGTCAGCTCGTCGTTGAGCCCGATCAGCTGGACGAACTGCGTGCCGTTCGGACTGAGCACCGCGAAGCTGCCGGCGGCGATCTCGATCGTCACGGGCCGCGCGGGCGCCTCGCTCGGCGTCGGCTCAGCGCTCGGCGTCGGCTCTGCGGTCGGTGTGCCGCTCGGTGTCGCCGTCGCGGTCGCCGTCGCGGTCGCCGTGGCGGTGGGTGTGGGCGACGTGGTGGGCGTCGGGGAGGCCGAGGGGGAAGCCGATGGCGACGGTGTGCCCTTCGAGCCCGCGACGAGGGAGACCGACTCGGCCGACTCGCTCGTCACGGTCACCGTTACCGGCTTGTCCGTGTCGTTGAAGATGTGCAGCTCAAGGGGGGCGTCCTCGCCCTTTTCGTAGCCCCCGGCGTGGTAGACGACCATCGCGTTGCGGACCGACACGGTGCCGCCGGGCACATCGACCTGGCCGTTGGCACCAGGCACCGCCGGCACCTGCTCGGCCGTCTCGGCGATCTGTCCTGCGCCGCACCCCGATGCCAGCAGGGCGGTCATCACGGCCGCGCCGGCAAGCAGCGTCATCGAGCGCCTCACGTCGGTCCTCCCTGTCGTGTCTGACCGGGGCCCAGCGTAGTTGCCCGTGATCGCCCGTTCGCGCCTGGCCCGCCACTTGTGTCGGACGAACGCCGGCTCAGACCACACGACCGCTGGTGACGAGCAGCAGGACGTCGATCAGGGCCACGACCAGCACAGCGCGGAAGACCGCCACCGGGCGGGCGCCGCGGGATGAGGCGAGGCGGCCCGCGTACCACCCCGCGGGTAGGACCACGACGGCGGCGGCGACGGCCGCTATGCCGTACCAGCTGGGGCGTCCGGGCGGGCCGAAGACGAGGGTGACCGTCGCCGCGAAGAGCAGCCCGGCGGCGGCCGCGCGTGACCAGACCGGCCCGATGCGGTGCGGCAGCCCGCGCACGCCGGTGCGTTCGTCGTCGTCGAGGTCGGGCAGCACGTTGGCGAAGTGCGCGCCGGCGCCGAGCAGGCCACCGGCGGTGACGATCCACAGCGGCGGCCGGGGCGCGTCCGGCAGAGCCAGGATGACGAACGCTGGCAGCGCCGCGAACGAGAACGCGTACGGCACCACCGAGGCCGGCGTGAACTTGAGCGGCCAGTTGTAGAGCAGCGCGCTGACCAGGGCCGCCGTAATCGTGACCGCGGCCGGCAGCCCGGACGCGAGCCCGAGCAGCGGGGTCGCGGCGGCGGCCAGCAGACCGGCGATGCCCACCGCGCGGCGGCTCACGGCACCGGCGGCGAGCGGCTTGTCGGTGCGCCCCACCGCCCTGTCCCGCTCGGCGTCGAGCCAGTCGTTGGTCCAGCCCACGGCGAGCTGGGTGGCGAGGACGGTGAGGCCGACCAGGGCGGCACCGGCGGCGCTGTGGCCGGCACCGATGGCGAGGAGGGTGGCGGCGACGGTCACGGCCGCACCCGGCTCCGGGTGGCTGGCGCGCAGGAGAGCCCACGGCTTACGCATACCGGGAAGTCTGGCCGTTACCGGGGAGTCGTGCCACGCTCGAACCCATGCGCATCCTGCCGCGCAATGATCCCCGGCAGTACGACGATCTTGCCGGGGAATGGTGGCGGCCCGAAGGCGCCTTCGCGATCCTGCACTGGCTGGCCGAGGCCCGCGCGCGGCTCGTGCCGCCGGCGTCGCGACCGGGCGCGATCCTCGCCGACGTGGGCTGCGGTGGCGGGCTCCTCACCCCGCACCTGCACGGAAAGGGTTACCGGCACATCGGGCTCGACCTCACCACGTCCGCGCTCGAGCACGCCGCGGACCACGGCCTCACGCCGGTCCGGGCCGACGCCGGCGCCCTCCCGCTCGCCGACGGCAGCGCCGACGTCGTGGTCGCGGGCGAGATCCTCGAACACGTCCCGGACCTACCCCGCGCCGTCGCCGAGGCGTGCCGCGTGCTGCGTCCCGGTGGCCTGCTCGTGCTCGACACCCTCAACTCCACCGCGCTGAGCCGGCTCGTCGCCGTGACGCTCGCCGAGCGCGTCCGCGGCGTACCACGCGGCCTGCACGACCCCGCACTCTTCGTCGATCCGCGGGTATTAGAGCGCGAGTGCGCTCGGCACGGGGTGGCGCTCGCCGTTCGCGGCGTACGCCCGAGCGTGCCAGGGCTGGTCGCCTGGCTGGCCGGGATTGGTGGTGGTCGCGGCCGGATCGTCCCGACCTGGTCGGCCGCGATTCTCTACCAGGGGCGGGGCATCAAGAAGGGCTAGCGCCCAGGAGAGGGGCAGGCAATGGCGGGTGACGCGATAGCGGCTGCGCGGCGGTTGGCGCCGAGGCTGGCGGCGCGGGCGGCGGAACACGATCGGGACGGCACGTTTCCGGTCGACGACTTCGCCGACCTACGAGCCGCGGGGCTGTTCGGGCTGATGGTGCCGGGCCGGCTGGGTGGTCGGGAGGCTGGCTTCGCGGAGTACGCGACCGTTGCCTACGAGCTGGCCCGGGGCAACGGGGCGACCGCCCTCGTATTCAACATGCACGCCTCCGTGACCGGTGCCCTGAGCGCGGTCAACGAAGACGTGGCCGAGTCGCTGGGCGTATCCGACGAGGCGCTGGCCGCGCGCGACCGGATGCTGGCCGGCGCGGCCGCCGGATCGTGGTACGGCGTGGCGATGAGCGAGCGCGGCGCCGGCTCCCGCCTCTCCAAGCTCGCCACGATCTACGAGCCGGTCGACGGCGGCTACCACATCAAGGGCGCGAAGACGTTCTGCTCCGGCGCGGGCCACGCCGACGCCTACCTGGTAGCCGCGCGCAGCGCCACCGACCAGTCGGTGGTGTCGCAGTTTCTGGTGCCGGCGACGGTGGACGGGCTGCGGGTGGAGCAGACCTGGGATTCGCTCGGCATGCGCGCGACCGCCTCGCACGACCTGCACATCGACGCCGTCGTGCCGGAAGACACCCTGCTCGGCGGCGTCGAAGGGCTGGCGCTCGTCGTCGCCCAGCTGATGCCGCACTGGCTGATCGCGAGCTACGCGGCCGTGTACGTCGGCGTCGCGCAGGCGGCCGTCGACGCCGCGGTCGCGCACGTGGTCAAGCGCGGCGTGTCCGAGCTGCCGTCGGTGCGGTCCCGGATCGGTCGCGCCGACGCGGCCGTGGCGGCCACCCGCCTGGTCGTGGCGGAGGCCGCCCGCCGGGTCGACGAGGAGCCCGGCGCCGAGGAGACCAACCGCTGGGTGTGGCGCGCGAAGCTGCTGGCCGGCACCACCGCGGCCGAGGTCGGTGCGTCGATGCTGGAGGCGGCCGGCACCTCGGCCACCCGCCGCGGCCATCCGCTCGAACGCCTCTACCGCGACGCCCGCTGCGGCTCGCTGCACCCGGCCACCTCCGACGTGTGCGCCGACTGGCTGGGTGTGGCGGCGATCGGCGGCGACCCGGACCGCGAGGGGACCAACCCGCGATGGTGAGCCCAGCCACGATCGCCGGCCTGGGGATCGCCGTACCCGCACAGGCCCACCAAGACGAGCTGTGGCGAGGCTTCTTCGCCAGCCACTACTCGGGGAGCACCCGCGCGCTCGCCGAGCGGATTTTCGCCAACGCCGGCGTACGCACCCGCCACGCGGTCGCCAACCCGCTGATCGAAGACGTGTCCGGCTGGCCGACCGAGCGCCGCATGCAGAGGTACCTGATCGAGGCTCTCCCGCTCGGCAAGGAAGCGGTCGACCGCGCGCTCGTCGACGCGGGTGTTTCCGCCGGCGACATCGGGCTCTTCGCGGTCTGCTCGTGCACCGGCTACGTCACGCCGGGGCTGGACATCCTGCTCGCCCGCGACATGGGCATGGCGAGCGACACGCAGCGGCTCTTCGTGGGGCACATGGGCTGCTACGCGGCGATGCCGACGATCGGGGCGGCGGCCGACTTCGTGACCGCCCGCGGCCGCCCGGCGCTGGTGCTCTGCAACGAACTGACGAGCCTGCACCTACAGCCCGCGTCCGCGCGGGTGGACACCCAGCAGATCGTCGCCCACGCGCTCTTCTCGGACGCCGCGGCCGCCGCCGTGCTCCTTCCCGGTGGCACCGGCGGGTACACGGTCCGCGAGGTCGCCTCGGTCACCGACACCTCGGCCGTGGACCACATGACCTGGGACGTCACCGACCTGGGCTTCCGGATGGGCCTCTCGCCCCGGGTGCCGCAGGTGCTGTCGATGCACGTACGCCGGTTCGTCGACGACCTGCTCGCCCGGCACGACCTCACGCTGTCCGATGTGGACGGCTGGGCGGTGCACCCGGGCGGGCCGCGCATCCTCAACGTGGTGGAACGCGAGCTCGCCCTCCCGGCCACGGCCCTCGGCGACTCGCGCGCCACCCTCTCCGAGTACGGCAACTGCTCCTCGCCCACCGTGCTGCTGATCCTGGAGGCGATGCGGCAGCGGACCGACCCGCCGAAATGGGTGGTCGCGCTGGCCTTCGGCCCCGGCCTGACGCTGTACGCGACGCTTCTGGAGCACACCTGACATCGGCGCCAGCCGCTACAGTCACCCCGTGAGCGAGCGAGTCGCCTTCAGCGCCGCGCGAGCGAGCAAACCCGGAGGTGCAGTGAGCGAGCGGACGGACGGGCGCCTGAGCTTGGCTGTGCTGGGCGCTGGCGCCGCCCTGGTGCTCGCCGCCGGGGTGGCCTGGTGGGTGGCGGCCGCTCCGGAGATCGGGGCTGAGCCGCCCCAGGCGATCCCGCCGGTCGTGGTGCCCGAGGAGATCGCGCCCGAGCAGGTGGAAAACGATCTGGAGAGCTTCCTGCCCGAGTTCGACAACACGGTGCGCCGCGAGGTCGGCCGCATCGAGCCCGAGACGGCGCAGTCGATGCAGGTCCCGTCGGAAAAGGACGGCGAGTACCGGCTCCAGTTCGTCTGCCTCGGGCCGGGTGAGCTCTCGGTGCTGATCCGGGGCACGGTCGAGGGTGACGTCCACCAACGGGTCGACTGCGAGGGCAATCTCAGCGCGTTCGCCTTCGTGTCGGCGGGCGACCATGTGGTGATCTCGGTGCGCCGGCCCGGTCCGGAGCCGGCCGACGTCGGCTTCCAGGTCATCGACGTCGACTAGGCCCTGGTGGCTCAGCCGAGCTTGGCGAGGTCTCCGCGAAACTGGTCGATGGTCGACGCCGCCGGCACCGTGGAGACGATCTCGCCGGTGCGGGCGACCAGCAGCACGGTGGCCACCTGGCCGGTGCCCTGCGTGCCGAGCTGGAGGCTCCCGCGAAGCTCGCCGGTCGGATCGGCGAGCGTGCGGATGCTCGTGGCACCCGTCCCCGGCGCGCGGGGCGTGCTGGCGCGCGGCGGCGGCGCGGACGTCTTCGCGACGGTGACCACGGTGACTCCCGGCTTCGCCGCCGCGGCGGTGTCGGCGATCAGCCGCGCGCAGTCGCAACCGTCAGTGAGCATCACGGCGGCCGGCAGAAGGCCGCGCAGCGAGACCGGGGATCCGTCGACGTCGATGAGGTCGAGCGCCGGCATCGTGCGGGTCGGCGCTGGGGCGCTGCCGGACTGGCGGATGGCGGGCGGCGGCACCTGCTGCCGGCCCGGCCAGGTGACCGCGAAGAGGCTGGTAAGGGTCGCGAGCACCGCGACCGCCATGATCAGCAAAGGGATGCGCAGAGAGGACCGGCTGGGCCCGCCGCGGACCGGCCAGCCGAGCCGCCGTCGCCAGGTGTCTCGGCGGGCCTGGCGGCGCAGGTCTTTGCGCACCGCCGCGGACTCTTCGGCCAGCGCGCTCAGGTCGTCGGGAATGACCACGGTGCCCCACTCCGGGGGCAGGTCGGGCACGCCTTCGGGGCGTCCGCCGCCATCGGACGGGGTGCCACCATTGCCGTCGCCCACGATTCCCATATCCCCCCAGCGGCACGCCGCGAAGTCGATCGGGGTCAACCTCTAGGGTCTCGCACCGAGGGGTGGGACCGCTAGGGGGCACCGGTCCTTACCGTGCGTCCGGAAGCGCCGGCCGGCGTCGCGCATTGCTGATTTGAGAGTTACTCTGCGTGGCGGATGGTCGATGGAATCCTCTTGTCAAGCTGGAGAAAGGCCTCTCACAGGGCCCCTGAGCTGCGCTAACGGTCAGGACCGGGACGGGACATCGGTGCCTGAGCGTGTTACCCTAGACACAGCGAAAGGGGTTTCGAACCTATGGTTTTCAGTGTCGGCGAGACCGTTGTTTACCCCCACCACGGGGCCGCACTCATCGAGGCAATCGAGACTCGGGTCGTCAAGGGCGAGGAAAAGCAGTATCTCGTCCTCAGGGTCGCTCAGGGTGACCTGACGGTGCGGGTGCCCGCCGAGAATGCCGAGATCGTTGGCGTGCGCGAGGTGGTTGGCGAGGAAGGCCTCGGGAAGGTCTTCGACGTCCTCCGCGCTCCACACACCGAGGAGCCGACCAACTGGTCGCGGCGTTACAAGGCGAATCTGGAGAAGCTGGCCTCTGGCAACCCGCTCAAGGTGGCCGAGGTTGTCCGTGACCTGTGGCGGCGGGAGCGGGAGCGGGGCCTGTCGGCTGGCGAGAAGCGCATGCTGGCCAAGGCTCGCGACATTCTCGTCGGCGAGGTCGCCCTTGCGGAAAAGAGCACCAAGGACGAGGCGGAGATCCTCCTCGACAAGGTGCTCACCGAGGCCTGATCCTCCGGCTGACCCGTTACAACCTTCTCCACGGGGACCGCGACGTGACCGCGCAGCTCAATCCGCGCGGTGACGTCGCGGTCCTCGTTCCTGCTGCCGGCGCCGGCGTGCGGTTGGGCGCCGGTGGGCCCAAGGCTCTCCGCCAGCTCGGCGGCGAGCCGATGCTCGTGCACGCCATCCGTCGAGTGGCCGCCGCACCGTCCGTGCGCGCGATCGTGGTGGCCGCGCCACCGCCCGACGTCGAGGCGGTGCGCGCCCTGCTCGCACCGGTGGCTCCTGTGATCGTCGTGGCGGGTGGGGCGGAGCGGCAGGAGTCGGTGGCCGCCGCCCTCGCCGCGGTGCCCGAAGGGCCCGACATCATCCTCGTGCACGACGCCGCCCGGGCGCTCGCGCCGCCGTCGCTCGTCGAGTCGGTGGCGGCCGCCGTGCGGGCCGGCAACCCCGCCGTCATTCCGGTGCTGCCGGTGGTCGACACGGTCAAGGAGGTCGGCGCCGACGGTGTGGTCCTCGGCACGGTCGACCGGTCCGCGCTGCGCGCCGTGCAGACCCCGCAGGGCTTCCGCCGGTCGGTGCTCGCCGCCGCGCACGCCAGCGCCGCCGCGTCCCTCACCGACGACGCCGGCCTGGTGGAAAAGCAGGGGGTGCCGGTGACCTGCGTCCCCGGCCACGAGCACGCCCTGAAGATCACCAGACCGTTCGACCTGGCCGTCGCCGAGCTGCTCCTGGAGCTCCTAGAGTGATCATTCCTCGGGTGGGCATCGGCACCGACGTACACGCGTTCGCCGCCGGGCGGCCGTGCTGGGTGGCCGGCCTGGAGTGGCCCGGCGTCGACGGCCTGGCCGGGCACTCGGACGGCGATGTGGCCGCGCACGCCGCCTGTGACGCGCTTCTCTCCGCCGCCGGTCTCGGCGACCTCGGCGGCAACTACGGCACCGACCGCCCTGAGTGGGCCGGCGCCTCCGGTGTCGCGCTGCTCACCGAGACCGCCAGACGGGTACGCGCCGCCGGCTTCGAGATCGGCAACGTCTCGATCCAGGTCGTCGGAGTGCGGCCGAAGATCGGTCCGCGCCGGGCCGAGGCCGAGGCGGCGCTCTCGGCGGCCGTGGCGGCCACCGTGACGGTCTCCGGCACCACCACCGACGGGCTCGGCCTCACCGGTCGGGGTGAAGGCTTGGCCGGTCTCGCGGTGGCCGTGGTCTACCCACGCTGACGTAGGCTCGGCCTCGTGCCCAGCGATGCGCCGTCGGACCGGGACGCCACCCCGGACAGCTACGTGCAGCGTGCCGCGCTCCTGGCCGATCTGGGCCGCTACGACGAGGCCGCCGGCGAGCTGGCCGACGCGCTCGCGCTAGATCCGCACCACGCCGCGGCGTACGCGACGCTGGCCAACGTCCACCTCGCCGCCGACCAGCCCGCCGAGGCACTCCAGGCCGCCGACGCGGCGCTGGCCGGCGCTCCCGGTGACCTGCCGGCGCTGGTGAGCCGGGCGATGGCGCTGACCGACCTGCGCCGGTTCGCGGAGGCCGCCGCCGTCGCCGAAGAGATCCTGCGGCTCGGTCCGGCCGACGCGTACGCGCAGCGCAGCGCAGCCGCGGTCCTCGCCGACTCGCGTAACGGCCAGATCGCCATCGACGCGGCCTGGCGGGCGGCGCAGCTCGCACCCCGCGACCCGCTCGCCCACCTCGTGCTCGCGCTCGTGGCCGGCCGCCTGGGGCGCTTCGAGCTGGCCGAGCGGGCCTACCACGAGGCGTTGCAGCTCGATCCCACGCTCACCGAGGCGGCCGGCGAGCCGGGCATCGTGCGGCTCGACCGCCGGCGCTACGCCCGCGCGCTGGAGAAGGTCTCCGAGACCGCGGTGTTCCAGCCGATGCCGACCTTCCAGCCGGCGCCCGAGCCAGCCGTCAAGCGTCCCGTGGAGCGGATCCGGCCGCTGGTGGTCTTCGGTGCCGCACACAGCCTGGTGACGGCGATCCTGGTGGCGTTCGTGGCGGCGGCCGGCGGTGCCGGCTCCCGGCTGCTGGCGGGCGTGCTCGGCGGCATCGGCCTACTCGCGCTCGGTGTGCTCGTCGGCCGGCTTCCGCGCGGCGACAGGTTCGGCGGCCGCGCCGGCCGGCTGGCGACGCTCGCCGTGGCGGCCGGCCCGTGCCTGATCCTGCTCTACGCGTTCATCGGCACACCCTGGCCGCTCGTGCTCGCGATCCTCTCCGCGGTCGCCGGACTCACCCTCCTGACCCGCATGGGCTGAAGACCCACAAGACAGATTCGAGCTACCGCGACGTCCGCCGTGGTCCAGACCGTCGCTCCCGCGGCCTCACCCGTCCGCCGCTGGTCCCGCAGTCCGGTCTTGCACCGCGGGCGTGGCAGCGGAGGCCGGGGATCTCGGCTCGCCCCGCGAGCCGCCGGCCTGCGCGGTCTCCGGCGGGAGCGGCGGTCCGCAGCTGACGCGGCCCGGGCCATCTGCTTGGGGTGTCCTACCCCGTGGTGCGGCCGGCCCAGGTCCAGGCGTAACCGGTGTCCTCGCAGGACAGTGCCGGCGCGCAGAGGTCGAGTGGCCGGAACGTGTCGACCATGACCGCCAGCTCGTCGAAGTAGTCGACCCCGATCGCCCGGTCGGGCGCGCCCGGCTGCGGCCCATGCGTGAAGCCGGCCGGGTGCAGCGAGATCGAGCCCTGTTCGATGCCGGAGCCGCGCCGCGCCTCGTAGTTGCCGCCGGTGTAGAAGAGCATCTCGTCCGAGTCGACGTTGTGGTGGTTGTACGGCACGGGGATCGCGAGCGGGTGGTAGTCGACCTTGCGGGGCACGAACGAGCAGATCACGAAGTTTGGCCCCTGGAACGTCTGGTGCACCGGTGGCGGCTGGTGCACCCGCCCGGTGATCGGCTCGAAGTCGTGGATCGAGAACGCCCACGGGTACAGGTGGCCGTCCCAGCCGACGACGTCGAACGGGTGGTGTGCGTACACGTAGCGGGTCCAGCCGCGCCGGTGCTGGACGTACACCTCCACGTCGGTGCCTTCGACCAGCAGCGGTGTGTCGGGGCCGCGCACGTCCCGCTCGCAGTACGGCGAGTGCTCCAGGAACTGGCCGCGCACCGAGAGGTAGCGCTTCGGCGGTCCGATGTGTCCGGTGGCCTCGATGGAGAGCAGGCGAACGAGGTCGCTGGTGGGCACGATGCGGTGGATCACCGAGGTCGGGATCAGCACGTAGTCGCCGCTGGCCACGTCGAGCGACCCGAACGTCGACTCGATCCGGGCGGTGCCCGACTCCACGTACACGCACTCGTCGCCGATCGCGTTGCGGTAGAGCGGGGAGGGGCGGTCGGCCACGACGTACGAGATGCGCACGTCGTCGTTGGCCAGCAGCGGCTGCCGCCCGAGCACCGGGTCGGCGCCGCCCGAGTCGAGCTTGTGGGTGCGCAGGTGGCGGGGCTTGAGGGGCCGGTTGGCCGTACGGGTCCAGGCCGGCGGGTCGTGCTCCTCCGCCGCCACGATCGCCGTGGGCAGATGGCGGTGGTAGAGGAGGGACGAGTCGGAGGAAAAGCCCTCCTGACCCATCAGCTCCTCGGCGTACAGGCTGCCGTCGGGCTGCCGGAACTGCGTGTGTCGCTTGCGCGGGATGTCCCCCACACTCCGGTAGTAGGGCATGTCCTACCCTCCGTTATGTCCTGTTCACCGGCCGATAGCGTCCGATTATCGGACGGTGTTGTCCGCTCCTTGTAGCGTCCATTAGGTTCTCTGTTCGTGTCAACCGGACTGATTCCGGCGCTCTTCACTCGCCTCGTGGATGACGCCGCCGTGTTCCCACCGGGGAGCGCGCCGCTGCCTGAGGCGATCATCGGGCATCGTGAGCACCGCGCGGCGTGGTACGCCGAACTCGTCGGCGGTCTCCTGCTGCCCTCGTCGTCGCTGGCCGACGCGGCCCGCCTCCTGGAGCCCGGCGAGCGGGTCGAGGTCGGCCTCATCGGCGATGCCGGCGTCGACGCCCTGCCCGCCGCCATCGAGGCCGCCGACGCGCGGCTGGCCATCGGGCAGGTCGAGGTCGCGGTCGCCAAGCGTGGCGAGGATCCGGAGCCCGGCCTGCGCCGGCTGCTCGCGGTGCTCGCCGATCGGCCGTCCCTGACCGGGTACGCGGAGATCCCGCTCACCTGGGGCCTGCTGGCCGCCCTGGACACGGCCGCCCAGGCGCGGGCGAGCGGCGTGGCGGTGGCCGCCAAATTTCGCACCGGTGGGCTGGCCGCGGAGCTCTTCCCCACTCCGGTCGAGCTGGCCGCCGTGGTCTGCGCCTGCCGCGACCGGGAGCTGCCGTTCAAGCTCACGGCCGGGCTGCACCACGCGATCCGGCACACCGACCCGGAGACCGGGTTCGTGCACCACGGGTTTCTCAACGTGCTGGTCGCCACCGCCGCGGCCGTCGACGGCGCCGAGGTGGCCGACGTGGCCGAGCTGCTCGCCGCGACCGATCCGGTGCCGTTGATCGAGCCAGCCCGCTCGCTGCGCGACCGGCCGCGTCCACTCTGGATCGGCTTCGGCTCGTGCAGCGTCGTGGAGCCGCTCACCGACCTGATCCGCCTCGGCCTGGTCAACGGTGGCTACCAATAGACATCGACGTTGTCGGGTAATTGGCTGGGATACAGGGGGTGACGGGCGTACCGTAAACCGTCGGGGGAGGCGCTATGTCCACGGTGGCGGTTACGCGGTTGATCGATGCTCCGGCGACGCGCGTGTGGCGGGTTTTCACCGACCTGCCGGCGCGGGCCGCCTGGCTCTCCACTGTGGACGCGATCGAGGTGATGACACCCGGGCCCTTCGCGCCCGGCACCGTGTGGCGGGAGACCCGCACCATGCCGGGTGACGTGCAGGTGACCGAGGAGTTCACGGTGCTGCGGTGCGACCCGCCGACCCGCTTCGTGGTCGCCTCGCCCGGGATCGGCGCCGACTACCGGATGACGTACACGCTTACACCCGTCGAGGTCGGCCGCCACCGCGGCGGCACCGCGGTGACGGTGGTGCAGGAGGGCGCGCCCTCCGCGCCGGGCGGCCGCCTGCTCGTCCTGGTCTTCGGTGGCCTCGCCGCGCGCACCGTCGAGGGCGCGCTGCGGCAGGATCTCACCGACCTGGCCACCGCCGCCGTTCGGCCCGCGGCTGCCTAGGTTAGGTAACCTGCCCGGCGTGGGCATCCGACCATCGACCTGGATCCGCGTGGGCGCGGTCGCCGTCGCGGCCACCGGTGTCATTGCCGTCGGCGGCGTGGTCGCCTACCGCGTGCTGGCACCCGCGGAGACCGTCACGGTCGCCACGACCGCCTATCCCGCGGCGCCGGCCGCGCAGCCCGGCGTGATCGGCTCGCTGCCCGCCGCACCCCTCATCGTCGACGGCCGGCTGCGCATCTACGCCGCCACCCGACAGGTGCGCGCCGACGGGCCCGTCGACGCGCGCACGCAGCGCACCCCGTACTGGTCCTACCGCCGGTGGCCACAGGAGCTTCTGGGGGTCGTAGCGGCCGGCACGACGGTTGTCGGGCGCTGGTCCGACGGCGATGTCGTCGCACTCGACGCCCGCACCGGAAAGGTCACCTGGCGGACCGCCGGCAAGCCGCCGGAAAAGTCCGGATACAAGGGCGGGAGCACCGGGGCCGAGACCGTCTACGAGCCCGAAGGGCTGTACACCGCCGGCGGCCGCGTGCTCGTGCGCGACGCCGCCGAGCTGCGCGCCCTCGACATCGCGACCGGTCGGGAGCTGTGGCGCACGCCGATGGCCGACTGCCGCGAGGGCGGGTTCACGACGGCAGGTGGGCGGTTCGTCACCACCGACACGTGTGGGACAGCTCCGGCGGTCGAGTTCTACGACGTGGCGACCGGCCGCATGCAGGGTCGGTGGGAGCCGCCGTCGGCCGGTGCCGCGCTGGAGGTGGAGCCGCTCGGCTGCGCGCCGGCCCAGTCCGCCTGCACCGCCCTGCGCACGCTCGACGCCGCCGGATCGCGCGGCTGGCTCCTGGGCGAGCCGGACGCGGCCGGCAAGACACCGGTCACGGCCGCCCCCGCCCTCGACCCACCGGGTGCCATGCTGGCCGGCGAGGTCGGCGTGACGTACGTCGGCGGCGACATGGTGGCACGCGCTCTTCGCGGCGGTGCGGAAGTGTGGCGGTGGCGTGGAGACGGCTCCGCAGAACTGCTCGGCGCGCAGTCCGGATCCGTGCATGTGCTAACTGAAAATTGCGACCTCGTCACTCTCGATCCGGCGACCGGAAGAGAGAAGTCACGCTTCCTGCTCGCGTACGGACGGGAAGGCGTCGACTGGCAACCGGGGTTGGTTCGAGCCGGTGACGGCTTCGTCGCGGTAGAGCGGCTGGTCAAGGCTGACAACGCTGATGCCGATGAGGCGGATGAGTATTTTGGTGCGTTGCCGGTAATCCTCGCCCGCACCTAGAAAGCCTTTACCGACAGCAAGCAAACGGGGGCACCCGGTAAGGTGCCCCCGAAAAGCAAACTACGGCCCCCTAGGGAATCGGAGAGGCCGCGCGGTTGTGCAGTTCAGTCGTCAGCTGTGAAGATCAAACTCCCCGTTCTTGGTGCCAGCGACGAAGCTGTCCCACTCGGCCGGCGTGAAGAGCAGCACCGGTCCGCTCCGGTCTTTCGTGTCGCGCACCGCGACCCCGCGGTCGAGGATCGCGACCTCAACGCAGTTGCCGTTCCCGCTACTGCGCGTGCTCTTGAACCACGCGGCACGGGTCAGGTCCAGGGCGGCCATTCCGCACCCCTTGTCCCTAGATTGATTACGGACGGTTGCGAGAAGCCTTGCGAATCCAGGCAGTCGATTCGTCGGGACCGAGCGCCATTTTGCGCAGCCTCTCGTGCACGAGTGTATACCCGCGCACGTGATCCTGCTCTTCCAAGGCTTGTCCGTTTGTCAAATTCTCGAGATAGACGACCGGCTCGTCGGCTGCGTCGGGAAAGCTTATGATCACGTAGGGTGTTGTCATTGCCGGATGGCCACCAACGGAAAAAGGCAGTACCTGAATAGTTACGTTAGGTAGCTCCGATAGGTCTGCCAGATGGTCGAGTTGCCGGCTCATGACCTCGGGGCCGCCCACTGAGCGCAAGAGAACCGCTTCGTTGAGTACTGCTGACAACTCGACGGGATTTTCCCGGTGCAGTACCTCTTGCCGGCGGATGCGGGCCGCGACCTTGCGGTCGAGGTCCTCCTCGCCGGCGGTGAGCCGGTAAACGGCACGCGCGTAATCCTCGGTCTGCATGAGGCCTGGCACCGTTTCGGCCTCATAAGTCCAAACTGCGGCGGCTTCCGCCTCAAGGCCGACATAAAACTCGAACCAGACGGGAAGTACATCGCTGTAGTTTTGCCACCACCCACGCTGCTGGGCGCCGCGGGCGATGTCGATCAGCGCCTCGGCGTCTGTGCCGGTCACCTGATACAAAGCCAGAGCCGCGCGCACATCGCGGGGCTTTATCCCGATCTGTGCGTTTTCAATCCGGGAGAGGTTGCTTTTGGACATATCGAGCTGGCGCGCCGCCTGCTCGAGGTTCATGCCGGCCCGCTCGCGCAGGTGACGGAGTTCGCGGGCGATGCGACGGCGGCGAACTGTAGGGCTTCCAGACACGACCGCGAGTTTCGCACCTCTATCCACGGCGCGCCACCAAGGTCGTCCGCGAATCAAAACGGGAGTTGCGTTGCATGTGTGTTAGGTGCATTCTGGTGTGGCTACCGGGTGAATTGGCATATGTCAACTGCCTTACGCCCGGTGCACGAGTCGCTGCGTTCTGTTCTCAATAATTAAGCCCAAATCGGGGGAGAACGCCGTTGAGGCACCTGTCGATCGTGCGAGCCGACCACGGCGACGTCGACGCCATCATCGACTTGATCACCGATTCGTTCCAGCACCTGGCCGTCTCGGTCTGGCTCGTGCCCCGGCGGCCGGAGCGGTGGGCGGTGCTGCACGGCCAGGTCCGCATCCACATCGAGCACGCGATGCGCTACGGCTACGTGCACGTGACGGCCGACCGGCTCGGTGTCGCGGTGTGGCTGCCGCACGACCGGCGCCTCCCCGCACCGGCCGACTACGAGGAGCGGCTCCTGAAGGCGTGCGGCCAGTGGACCGACAGGTTTCGCACCCTCGACCAGCTCTTCGCCGCACATCACCCCCGCCGGCCGCACCACCACCTGACCTACCTGGCGGTGCACCCCGACCGCCGGGGCGAGGGCATAGGCTCGATGCTCCTGCGCCACCACCACGCCCGCCTGGACGCGGCCGGCATCGGCGCCTACCTGGAGGCGAGCAGCTCGCCCAGCCGCGACCTGTACGCCCGGCACGGCTACCGCACGGGCGAGATGTTCGCCGTGCCGGACGGCGCCCCGGTCTGGCCGATGTGGCGCGAGCCCTACCTCCCCGTCGACCGGAGCTAGCGGAGCAAAATCGAGATTTGAGCTACCGCGACGTCTGCGGTGGTCTAGACCCAATTCCCCACCGTCCGTGACGCGGCGTCAGCAGGCTCGGGTAAGAACTTCGAGATGCTAGGAGAGTTGGGGTTGATATGGCGCCCTAACTCTCCTGGATCTCGAATCTTGGGCAGCGTGCACGATGGCGGCGGTTACTCAGGGCGACGAAGGCCCTGTTCCAATCTCTCGCCGGCTGTTCGGCGGCAGGCATCGTAGGCAAACACCCCTGCACCGCGGGCCGCGCATCCGCCGAGGTAAGAGGGGCGACTGCGACCAAACGCGAGGGTGAGCCAGACCATGGTCGACTTGCGGCGAGTGGCATTGGGTCCGCGCGGCCTCGCACGCTCCAGGGGGAGCTCGCCGGGCCCGCAAGGGGCCGGCCAGGTCGGTGGGGTGGGCGTGACCAGCGGCGGATGGGTGAGGCCGCGGGAGCAGCGGTCCGGACCACGACGGACATCGCGGTAGCTCAATCTCTGTGGCCGAAGTTACCCGGCGCCGGACGCTCTCTAGAGGGCTGCCTCCGCCGCGGCTAGGAAGGCGTCGTTTTCGGCCGGGGTGCCGACGGTGACCCGCACGCCGTCGCCGGGGAACGGGCGCACGATCACGCCGCGCGACTCGCAGGCCGCCCCGAACGCGGCGGACCGGTCGCCGAGCGGGAGCCAGATGAAGTTGGCTTGGCTGTCGGGCACGTCGACGCCGAGCTTGCGCACCGCCTCGCCGAGCCGGTCGCGTTCGGCGATCACGAGCGTGCAGCGGCGCTGTACCTCCTCGTGCTGCTCCAGCGCCGCGAGCGCCGCGGCCTGGGCGACCGCGCTGGTGGAGAAGGGGGTCACCACCTTGCGTACGGCGGCGGCCACCTCGGGCTGCGCGACCAGGAAGCCCACCCGCAGGCCGGCGAGGCCCCACGCCTTGGACAGGGTGCGGAGCACCGCCACGTTGGGCCGGTCACCGTAGACCCGCAGGCCGTCCGGCACGTCCGGGTCGGTGACGAACTCGCGGTAGGCCTCGTCGAGCACCACCAGCACGTCGTCCGGCACCGCGTCGAGGAAGCGGTCGAGGTCGGCGCGGCGGACGGAGGTGCCGGTGGGGTTGTTGGGGTTGCAGACCAGGATCATCCGGGTGCGGTCGGTCACCGCGGCCGCCATCGCCGCCAGGTCGTGGCCGTGGCCGGCGGTGTTGGGGACGCGCACGCTCGCCGCACCGGTCGTGGCGGCGATGATCGGGTACGCCTCGAACGAGCGCCACGAGTAGAGGATCTCGTCACCGGGGAGGCAGGTGGCGCGGGCCAGGTGCTCGCAGAGGGCGACCGAGCCGCAGCCGGTGGCGATGCGCTCCGGTGCCACGTCGTAGCGCTCGGCGAGCGCCGCCCGCAGCGCCACCACGCCCATGTCCGGGTAGCGGTGCACGCCACCGGCCGCCTCCGTGATCGCCTCGACCACGCCGGGCAGCGGGCCGTACGGCACCTCGTTGCTGGCCAGCTTGATCGCCTCGGGCAGGCCCAGCTCGCGGGCGAGGTCGGCCGGGCTGCGGCCGGGCACGTAGCTGGGCAACGCCTCGAGGTCGGCGCGGGTCAACTTGGTCATTGGGTACCTCCAGGTGCGTCCGCGGTCGCGGTCTGTGGCACCTCGACGACGACGGTCTGCGCGGACTTGTCGTGCAGCGCCTGGTGCAGCGGCCGGTCAAAGAACGGGAAGATGCAGTCGACGATCTGAAGGACGAAGCCGATGCAGAAGCACGACCACAGGAACGTGGGCAAACCCATGAGGTTCCACCGGCGCAGCGAACGGCCGAAGCCCATCCGCTCGGTGCTCTCCACCCGCATCACCTTGATCCGCATGATGCGCTTGCCGAGCGTCTGACCGGTATTGGCCGTGCCGGGCACCTCGTACGCGAACCAGAGCGCGACGCCGATGATGAAGATGGCGACCTGGAGGGCGTCTGCCTGCCCGCCCGGCTGGGGCAGGTTTTGCAGGAGCGGCTCGCGGGCCTCGACCCGGCGGTTCCACTCGCGGAACACCGGCTCGTACTCCTGGATCCAGCGGTAGATGAACCACCCGTTGACCAGCACGTTGAGCAGCAGCACCATGCCGATGTCGATCAGCCGGGCGACCACCCGCGGGCCGAGCGAGGCGATCCGCAGGCCGTGCGGGCGGGGCGGTGGGGCGGGCGGCCGATACGCGTGCGGTGGGTAGGGGTAGCCAGGTGGCGGCCGCATGCCGGGCGGTGGCGGCGTCATCGGCGGCCACGGCTGAGGGCCGGGGGCGCCCGGCGGAAACGCCCCATTGTGCGGGGGAGCGGGAGCCGCGGGCGGCCCGGCCGGGGCCGGTGGCGGTGCCGGTGTCGTCGGCGCCGCGGGCGGGGGTGGGGGCGGCGGCGGGGCCACCGGGGGCGGGCCCGGCGGCGGCGTAGCGTCCGCGGGCAGCGAATCGCCTATCCAGCCTTCGCCATCCCAGTAACGCTGGGTGTTCGGTTCAGCCGGGTCTTTGTACCAGCCAGGTGCGACGCTCACTCTGCCTCCGGGTTCGCCCGCTCACGCGGCGCTGAAGGCGACGTCTTCCTTCGCCACCCCGAAACCCCGACTTCGTCGGCGGGGCGGCTCCGTCCAGACGCCGCCGCGCCAGTTCGCTCGCTCACGTTGGAACCTTAACGACCACGGTGGCGGCGAACTTGTCGTGGAGGCACTGCTGGTATGGCTTGTCCCACAGCTGCCACAGTCCGTCGACGTAGATGAAGCCCGGAAGGAAGCTGGCGGCGACGTAGCCGGCCAGCCAGCGCTTGGCCGTCATCCCGCGGGTCAGCTTCGCGTCCGAGGCGAGCGGCACGACCTTGATCTTCAGCGCGCGCTTGCCGAGCGTCTGCCCGCCGCGGAAGAGCATCTCCACGTAGTAGCCGTACGACACGAGCAGGAGCACGAGGACGAGGCCGGCCTCGATCAGCAGCAGCGGGACGAAGAACTCCATGAAGCTCGGGTCGACCGGGGTGCCGTCGGGCTGCACCTCGAACAAGTCTGGCGCGACGGTGAGGAAGAGGATCAGAACGGCGGGGACCGCGAGCACGAGCGCGATGCCGAAGAACACGGCGTAGTCGATCAGGTACGCCAAGAAGCGGTCGCCGAACGTCGCGAGCGGCTGCCCGGCGGGGCTCAGCGCGGGCGCCGGCGGTGGCGGCCGCAGCGGCGGCGTGGCCCAGGGCGGCGGTGGCAGCTGCCAGCCTGCCTGCTGTGGCGCGGACGGAGGGGTGGACGGTTGCGTCACGCGGACAGTGTTACAGGTTTCCGCGAGGCGCCAGCGCCCCAGATCGCTTACGGGAAGATCACCTCAAATCGGATCGACACGGACGGATCGCGCTCTCGGGCTTAGATCCCGCGTGTCGTTACCGTGGCGGCGTGGCGAAAGGGACGGCCAGCGGCAGGACAGGGTGGATCGTCGCCGCCCTGATTGTGCTGGTCATCCTGGTTAGCACTAATACCTGGAACCCTTTTCCGGGCATTTGGGAGTGGGTCAGCGCCAGCCAACCCCTCTCCACGCCGAGCGTCGCCTGGCAGCAGCGGCTCGGCAGTGGGCCAAATAGCGTGACGTTCGCCGGCAACGCGGTCGTGGTCGAACACCGCACGTCGGTCGAGGCGCGCGGCATCAGCTCGGGTGCTCAACTGTGGGAGCGGGACAAAGACTGGGCGGCGGTCGCCGGCGAGGGCCTCGACTCGGTCGTCGTCGTGGGCGAGCTGCTGACCAAGGGGTACGAGGTGCTCGACCCCCTCACCGGAGCGGTGCGGCGGACCGACAAGCGGGCGGTGGCGGTGTGGACGTACCGCAACGCGCTGCTCGACGTGCACTGCGACGACGCGAAGGAGTGCCAGCTGTCGGCCTGGGAGCCGCGCGGCAGCAGTCCGATGTGGACGGTAGACCTGCCGGGCGTCGGGTTCGTGCTCTTCGCCGACAACCCGGACCTGCTCGACGCCAAGCCACTCAACACCCGCCGGGTCGACGGCGGCGCCGGCGGCCCGGTGCTGATGCCGTCGCTGCTGGGCTTTCCCATCGACGGCAACGTGCGCGTCGTCGACACCGCGGCCGGCCGGGTCGTGCAGGACTTCGAGCCGGACCGCCACGACCGGCACGTGGTGGTGGGCGGCCGGGTGATCCGGGTGCAGGCCCGGTCGGCGGACGGCACCTGCTACTTCACGGTCGTCGCCACCGACCCGGCGCTTCAGCGCGAGGTGTGGCGGCACGAGGCGGTCAACCTGCGTACCGCCGAAGGGGCCGGATGCGCGCAGCGGGAGGACCCCGCCGGCGGGCAGAACGTCATCGTCGGCGTGACCGCGGACGGGCGGGAGGCCGTGCTCGACGCGTACGACGGACGGGTGCTCTGGCTCGGCGGCCACGGAGACAAGCTGCTCGCGGTCGACGACCAGTACGCGCTCGTGCGCCCGTCCGGCGGCAAGGCCGTCACCTCGTACGAGCTCGGGGTGAAGCGGGCGCGCTGGAGCTTCGCGACGGCCGACCCGAAGGCGGGCGCCGCGATCACCCGGTTCGCGGCGATCGTCGCGCCCGAGGACCCGGACCGCATCGTGGCGCTCTCACCCGCCAACGGACGCACGCTGGCCGACGTGCGGTCGTCGGCGAAGGTCCTGGCCGTCGGGCCGACCGGCATGATCATCGGGGCGCAGCGCGAGATCGGCTTCATTCCGTTCAACGGGGTCGCCCCACCGGGCTCGTCGGGCGGCGACCCGACCCCTGCCGATACCTCGCTTTGCGACGGCCCCAAGGAACCCCTCTGCGGGCAGGGCAAGTGAGAGAGCGGGACCGATCGACGGTGGCGCAGTGACCGGGTGGGACGGACCGCGGGCGCTGGCCTAGGCTTGCCGCTCATGAGCAGCGCCGCCGCCTTCTCCTTCGCTCCCTTGCTACCCACCGGTGCCGACCAGACCGAGTACCGCCTGGTCAGCGACGAGGGAGTCGATGTCGTCAACGGCCCCGGCGGCCGGCGCTTTCTGACCGTCGAGCCGGCGGTGCTGACGCAGCTCACCGCCGAGGCGATGCACGACATCGCGCACTTTCTGCGCCCGGCCCACCTCACGCAGCTCCGCTCGATCATCGATGACCCGGCCGCCTCGCCCAACGACCGCTTCGTCGCGCTCGACCTGCTCCGCAACGCCAACATCGCGGCCGGTGGCGTGCTGCCGATGTGCCAGGACACCGGCACCGCGATCGTGATGGGCAAGCGCGGCCGGCACGTGCTGACCGACGGCACCGACGAGGAGGCGATCGCCCGCGGGGTGTACGAGGCCTACACCCGGCTCAACCTGCGCTACTCGCAGCTGGCGCCGCTGACGATGTGGGAGGAGCGCAACACCGGCTCCAACCTGCCGGCGCAGATCGAGCTCTACGCCGAGGACCCGGGCGGGCAGCCCGACGCGTACAAGTTCCTCTTCATGGCCAAGGGCGGCGGCTCGGCCAACAAGTCGTACGTCTACCAGGAGACCAAGGCGCTGCTCAATCCCGACCGGATGATGCGCTTTCTGGACGAGAAGCTGCGGCTGATCGGCACCTCCGCCTGCCCGCCGTACCACCTGGCGGTCGTGATCGGTGGCACGTCGGCGGAGTACGCGCTGAAGACCGCGAAGCTGGCCTCGGCCAAGTACCTCGACGGCATGCCGACCGAGGGCTCGATGCTGGCGCACGGCTTTCGCGACCTCGACCTGGAGGCGGAGATCCTGGAGCTGACCCGCCAGTTCGGGATCGGTGCCCAGTTTGGCGGGCGGTACTTCTGCCACGACGTGCGCGTCATCCGGCTGCCCCGCCACGGCGCCTCCTGCCCGGTGGCGATCGCGGTGTCCTGCTCGGCCGACCGCCAGGCGCTGGCCAAGGTCACCCCGTCGGGCGTGTGGCTGGAGCGGCTGGAGACCGACCCGGCCCGCTTTCTGCCGGACGTGACGGACGCCCACCTGGAGACCGAGGAGGTCGTGCGGATCGACCTCAACCGGCCGATGGACGAGATCCGGGCTGAGCTCGCCAAGTACCCGGTGAAGACCCGCCTGTCGCTGAGCGGCCCGCTCGTGGTGGCGCGCGACATCGCCCACGCGAAGATCGCCGAGCGGCTCGACGCCGGCGAGCCGATGCCGGCGTACCTGCGCGACCACGCGGTCTACTACGCCGGGCCGGCGAAGACGCCCGAGGGGTACGCGTCCGGCTCGTTCGGCCCCACTACCGCGGGGCGGATGGACGCCTACGTCGCGAAGTTTCAGGCGGCGGGCGGCTCGCACGTGATGCTCGCCAAGGGCAACCGCTCGCGCGGGGTGACCGAGTCCTGTCACCAGCACGGCGGCTTTTACCTCGGCTCGATCGGCGGGCCGGCCGCGCGCCTCGCCCAGGACTGCATCAAGCACGTCGAGGTGCTCGAGTACCCCGAGCTGGGCATGGAAGCCGTCTGGAAGATCGAGGTCGAAGACTTTCCGGCGTTCATCGTCGTCGACGACAAGGGCAACGACTTCTTCGCCGAGGTGACAAAACCCGTGCTGACCGTCGGCCGGCGCTGAGATCCTCGGCGCCCGCCCATATAGCCGCCTGCCCGATTTTGCGGAAAGACGACCCCCCGTTATGAGCGGCACGGGCCCCGTCACCTGGTTCCCGCGCGTCCATCCTGGTGGCCCAGGCTCTCGATCCGCTGCCATCTGACTCTCGAAGAGCGCAGCCAGCGGTGGGTCCCGGGCGTGGGACGGCGCTTTCACTGGTGTGAAACAGCGATAGATTTCATGAAGGCCGATCTACCGGGAGCGGAAATGCGGTTCGGGATCCTGGGGCCGCTGCGGGTGGGCGGCACCGAGGACGCCACGGTCACCGCCGGGCGGGACCGGGTGGTCCTCGCCATGCTCCTGCTCAATGCGGGCCGGGTGGTGCCGGTCGACCGCCTCGTCGACGCGATGTGGGACGGCACCCCGCCCAACACTGCCCGCGGTCAGCTCCAGACCTGCATCTCCCGCCTGCGCCGGTCGCTCGCCGCGACGGTCGGCGACGAGGTGATCGTCACCGATCCGGCCGGCTACTCCGCGCGAGTCGACCTCGACGACCTTGACGCGGCCGTCTTCAACCGGCTGACCGCGCGGGCGCGGGCCGCCGCCGACGGCGACCGGCCGGAGGAGGCACGGGAGTCGTTTCGCGCCGCGCTGAAGCTGTGGCGCGGGCCGGCGCTCTCGGGCGTCACGAGCCGGGCCGTGCAGCGCGGTGCAGCGGCCCTCGACGAGCAGCACGCCGTCGCGATCGAGGAGTGTGTCGAGGTCGAGCTGCGGCTGGGCCGCGAGCGCGAGCTGCTCGGCGAGCTGACCGACCTGGTCGAGCGGTATCCCCTCCGGGAGCGGCTACGGGCGCAGCTCATGCTCGCCCTCTATCGGGCCGGGCGGCAGGCGGACGCGCTGGCCGTCTATCGGGAGGCGCGCGCGGTGCTCGCCGAAGAGCTGGGCATCGAGCCCGGCCCGGCGCTGCGCGACATGCACCAGCGGATCCTGGTCGGCGACGTGGGTGCGCCGGCCGACGAGCGCCGCCCGCATCCGCCCGCCCGCTGCCTACCCCGCACCGCCGCCGACTTCACCGGACGCAACGAGGTGGTGGCCCGCCTCGTCGAGGCGGTCGAGCAGGCCGACCCGAGCGGCCCGGTGATCCAGCTCATCGACGGGATGGCGGGCAGCGGCAAGACGACGCTGGCCGTGCACGTGGCGACGCTGCTCTCCAGCCGCTATCCGGACGCGCAGCTCTTTGTCGACCTGCACGGGCACAGCGAGCGGCGGCCACTGGAGCCGACGGCCGCGCTCGTCACCCTGCTGCGGCAGCTGGGCGTGCCGAGCGAGCGGATCCCGCCCTCGCCGGACGAGCGGGTGGCGCTGTGGCGCACCGAGCTGGCCGCCCGGCGGGTGCTCGTGGTGCTCGACAACGCGGCGAGCACCGCCCAGGTCGGCCCGCTGCTGCCCGCCGCACCCGGCTGCCTGGCGCTGGTGACGAGCCGCCGGCGGCTCGTCGGGCTCGACGGTGTGCACCCCGAGCCGCTGCCGGTGCTCGCCGAGCCGGAGGCCGTCGAGCTGCTCGCCCGGGTGGCCGGACCCGAGCGGATCGGCGCCGAGCCGGCGGCGGCCGTCGAGGTCGTGCGCCGCTGTGGCTACCTGCCGCTCGCCATCCGCCTCGCCGGCGCCCGGCTGGCCCACCGCCGCAGCTGGCGGGTGGCCGACCTGGCCGCGCGGCTGCGCCGGGAGCGCCCGGTGCTGCCCGAGCTGGCGGCCGAGGACCGCACGGTCGCGAGCGCCTTCGCACTGTCGTATCGGCAGCTGCCCGAGCCGGCGCAGCGCATGTTTCGGCTGCTCGGGCTCTATCCGGGCGCGTGGTTTGACGCGCTCGGCGCGGCCGCGATCGCCGACCTCCCGCTCGCCGAGGCGCAGGATCAGCTCGACGAGCTGGTCGACCGCCACCTTGTGGAAGAGCCCGGTGCCGGGCGGTTTCGGCTGCACGACCTCATGCGCGAATACGCCCGGGAGCTTGTCACCGCCACCGAGCCGGAAGCCGCCCGCCAGGCCGCCGTCGGCCGGGTGCTCGACTGGGCGCTGCACACCGTGGCGGGTGCCACCGCCGAGCTGGAGCGCGGGCTGCTGCACGGCTCGCTCAGCCTCCGCCGGCCGATGCGCCCCGACCTCGTGGTGGCGTTTGGCGACGACGGCTCGGCCTGGCTGGAGGAGCAGCGGCTCAACCTGCCCGCCTTCGTGCGGTGCGCGGCCGAGACCGGCCACCATGAATACGCGTGGAAGCTGGCCCGCGCGATGTGGCGGTTTCTCTTTATCCGCTGCTACAGCGACGACCTCCTCGCCACCCAGCTCGACGGCCTGGCCGCGGCACAGCGCTCGGGCGACGACTCGGCGGTGGCGACGATGCACAACTACCTCGCGTCGGTGTACTTTCGCGCGGGCGAATATCTCGACGCGATCGAGCATGTGGAGGCCGCGCTCAAGCTGCGCGAGCGCCTGGGACACGAGCGCGACGCGGCCATCTGCCGGGGCAACCTGGGCGTGGTGATGATCCAGCTCGGCCGCCTCTCGGAGGGTGTGGAGTGCTCGCTCCAGGCGCTGGCCACCTGGCGCCGGCTGGCCAACGAGCAGGGCATCTCCTCCGCGCTGGCCGACCTGGGCATGTCGTACATGCTGCTCGGGCGGTATGACGAGGCGCTCGACCTGCACCGCCGGCACCTGCTGCTCGCCGCCGAGCACGCGCTCGACTTTCAGGTGGGCGTCGCGCTCGGCCACATCGCCCAGGTGCGGCTGCGGCTCGGCCAGCTGCCGGTGGCGATCCGCCTCCTGCGCTCGGCCGTGCAGCTCAAGCGGCGCACGGGCAACCGGTATGGCGAGGGCGAGGTGCTCAACGACCTCGGCGTGGCGTATCGGCTCTGCGGCGACCGGACCACGGCGGAGCGCTATCACCGCGACGCGCTCGCCATCATGCGGGAGATCGGCGACCGGCGGGGTGAGGCGCTGGTCCGTAACGACCTGGGGATCACACTCGCCGCCGGCGGCCGGCCCACCGAGGCGGGCGAGCAGCACACGCAGGCGCTGGCCATCGCCCGGCGGATCAAGCACCGGTACGAGGAGGCGCGGGCCCTCGACGGCCTGGCCGTCGGCCTGCGCCGAGCCGACCCACCGCTGGCGCGGCGCTACTGGGAGCGCTGCCTGACCATCCGCCGCGAAATGGGCATCCCGGAGGTCGCGGCCGTCGCCCGCCACATCGCGGAGCTGGACGCGGAGCAGACCGCGGCGGCCCGCGGCTGAGTCACCGGACGAGGAGGCAGTTTCACGATCATTGGGCAAGGATGGGTGTGTGACTGAGCAGGCTTGGCGCGTAGAACGAGACACGATGGGCGAGGTCCAGGTGCCGGCCGACGCCCTCTGGCGGGCCCAGACCCAGCGGGCCGTGGAAAACTTTCCGGTCTCCGGCCGTGGGCTCGAATCGGCGCACATCAAGGCACTCGCCCAGATCAAGGGCGCCGCCGCGCAGGTGAACGTGCGTCTGGGCGTGCTGCCACCCGAGGTCGGCGAGGCCATCGCCACCGCCGCCGCACACGTGGCCGAGGGCGGGTACGACGACCAGTTTCCGGTGGACGTCTTCCAGACCGGCTCCGGCACCTCCTCCAACATGAACGCCAACGAGGTGCTCGCCACGCTCGCCAGCCGCGAGCTCGACCGGCCGGTGCACCCGAACGACGAGGTCAACGCCTCGCAGTCGAGCAACGACGTCTTTCCCTCGTCGATCCACCTGGCGGCGACCGACGCGGTCATGCACCACCTGCTGCCCGCGCTGCGGCATCTCGGCTTTGCCCTGGAGGCGAAGGTCGACGAGTTTGCCAGCGTGGTGAAGGCCGGCCGCACCCACCTGATGGACGCCACGCCGATCACGCTCGGGCAGGAATTTTCCGGGTATGCCGCGCAGGTGCAATACGGCATCGAGCGGCTGGAGTCGAGCCTGCCCCGACTGGCGGAGCTGCCCCTCGGCGGCACCGCGGTCGGCACCGGGGTCAACACGCCGCCCGGCTTTGCCCCCGAGGTCATCGCGAAGCTGCGGGAGATGACCGGCCTCCCGCTCGCCGAGGCCCGCAACCACTTCGAGGCGCAGGGTGCGCGGGACGCGCTCGTGGAGACGTCTGGCCAGCTGCGGACGATCGCCGCGGGTCTATACAAGATCGCGAACGACATCCGGTGGATGGGCTCCGGCCCTCGCGCCGGCCTGCGCGAGCTACAGATCCCCGACCTCCAGCCCGGCTCGTCGATCATGCCGGGCAAGGTGAACCCGGTGGTCTGCGAGTCGGTGCGCCAGGTGTGCGCCCAGGTCATCGGCAACGACGCCACGGTCGCCTTCGCCGGGTCACAGGGCGACTTCGAACTCAACGTCATGCTCCCGGTGATGGCCCGCAACCTGCTGGAGTCGATCCGGCTGCTGGCCGCCGCGTGCCGCCTCCTCGCCGACCGCTGCGTCACCGGGCTGGTGGCCAACGTCGAGATCGCCCGCGAATACGCCGAGTCGTCGCCGTCGATCGTCACCCCGCTCAACCGCTTTCTGGGGTACGAGGAGGCCGCCTCGATCGCGAAGCAGGCGCTCGCATCCGGGCAGTCGATCCGCGCCGTCGTACGCGATCGGGGCCACGTGGAGGCCGGGAGGATCACCGAAGAGCAGCTGGAAGAGGCGCTCGACGTGCTCCGGATGACCCGACCGTGACAGTGGTGCCGATCACCGCGGTCGTCTTCGACGCGGACGAGACGCTGGTCGACCTCTCGCCCGCCGTGACCGGGGCCCTCGGCGCCGTGCTGGACGAGATGCGGCGGCTGACCCCGGCGGCTGAGGCGCTGACGCTGGCCGACCTGGCCGAGGACTGGCCGGCGGTCTTCGCCACCATGGCCGCGGCGCCCACCCCCGAGATCCGGCGCGCGGCGCTCGCCAGGTCGCTCGCCCGCGTCGGCCTGGAAGCGGAGCTGGACCGCATGGCCGAGATCTTCTTCGCCCGGCGCTTCGCACTGAGCCGCCCCTTCGCCGATGTGCTGCCGGCGCTGGCCGCGCTGCGCCTCGACTACACGGTCGGCTTTGCCACGAACGGCAACAGCCGCGCGGAGCGATGCGGACTGGCCGGCGAATTCGCCTTCGAGGTCTACGCCCATGAGGGTGGCCTGCCCAAGAAGCCGGCGCCCGAGTTTTTCGCCGCGGTGGTCGAGGCGGCGGGCTGCGTGCCCGCGGCGGTCGTGCACGTCGGCGACTCGTGGGCACACGATGTGCTGGCGGCGCGGGAGGCCGGCCTGCGGACGGTGTGGCTCAACCGCGGCGGCGCGGCCCGCCCGACCGGGCCGGCGCCCGACGGCGAGGTGCGGTCGCTCGCCGACCTGCCCCGGACGCTCGCCGACCTTGCCGCCGGTGTCACGGCTGCCAGCCGCGATCGAGAAGGGCGCGGCGCACCGAGGTGACGAAGTCGGTGAAGCCGAGGCGCATCTGGTGGAGCGTCACCGGCAACACGGTCCAGCCGGAGGCGGTGAGCTGGCCGCGGCTGTAGCGCCGCATCAGCTCGGGGTCGATGTCGTCGAGGCAGGGGGAGCGCTCGCCGGGGCTTTGGTGGTCGAGCTCGACGGCCACCCGAAACTCGGGCCACGCCAGCTCGGGATGGAGCACCCGCCCGTTTGCCAGCTTGACCGGGTGGCGGGCGGTGGGACGCGGGATGCCCGCGGTGACGAGCCGGATGCGCAGGCTGGACTCGGCGGCCGACCGGGCGCGCGGATCGGCCAGCTCGAAGACGCGCAGCGCCCGGCTGCGGCTGAGGTGGGTGCCGTGGCGCTCGACAAGGCCGGCCAGATCCGCCGGGCCGACCTGGTCGCGCCGGAGCAGCCGGTCGACGATCGACACCGCGTGGGTCAGCTCGGCCCAGCAGGCCACATCCCACACCGTGCGGGTGGCGACGGTGCGGCGCAGGCCGTCGCGCCACTCCATCTCGTCGGACTCGATCTCGGTGGCGTGGATGCGCAGCCCCTGGTGGGACCGGAGCCGCACCTCGGGCGGAAGGATGACGTGGACGTCGTCGTTGTAACCGGCGGCGTGCTTTACCCCATGCAGGAACGCGGCGGAGGGACCGGCGAACACCGCGGTCACCGGCAGCCGGAGCGCCGTCGCGCGGCAGGCGAGGGTGTGGTCGAGCCGGATCCTCGAGTCGGCGTAGACGTCGTGGCGCACCCGCACCCAGGCGGTGCTCCGCAACTGGTTGGAGGAGACGAGATCGCGCCGGACCGCGTCACTGCCCCGAAACACCTGCCACTCCAGTGGTGACGGTCGATGGGATGTGCGAGCCATGCGCCCTAGGCTCGCGGCCCGTACACGTGATCAGTACCCCCTGTGGACAACGGCGGCCCGTTGATCCACTGTGGCCTGTGGATAACTCCACGGGCCAGGAGGAAGTCGGTACGATGCGCGGCCTCAGCCCAGCGCCTGCGCCACCGCGGCCGCAGCACTGACCACCTGCGGGCCGACCACTTCCGGGTCGAGCGGGCTCAATGCGACCACCCCCACGCTCGCCTCCAGCCCTTCCAGGCCGAGCACCGGGGCCGCCACGCCGTGCGCGCCCGGCTGGAGCTCGCCGGCCGTCGCGACCACGCTCGCGTCACCCTGCCGCCCGGCGAGGATCGCCCGTCCGGCCGCGCCGCGGTCGAGCGGGTGCCGCGACCCGGCCCGGTACGCCACGTGGAACGCGGTCCAGCTCGGCTCCACGACGGCCAGCGCGACCGCCTCGCCGCCTTCCGCGATCGTCAGGTGCGCGGTCGCCCCCACCGCTTCGGCCAGCCGTCGCAGGGGTGGCCGCGCGGCGTCGGCCAGCAGTGGCTGGGCCCGGTTGGCCAGGTGCAACAGCCCCGCGCCGAGCCGCAGCCGCCCGCGCCCGTCGCGGCGCACCATGCCGTGCTCGACGAGCGCGCCGACCAGCCGGTACACGACCGCGCGGCCCACGCCGAGCCGGGTCGCCGCCTCGGTGACCGTCATCCCGCCGGGCGCGTCGGCGACGAGGAAGAGCAGCCGCAGCCCCCGGTCGAGGGTCTGCGCCGTCTCCGGGCCACGGGCGGTCTCTTCGCTCACGAGGTGAGCCTACGAGTACGGGAGTCGGCGGGCCGGTACCCTTGTACGGTGACGCTACGCCTGTATGACACCGCCACCAGATCGGTGCGGGACTTCGTCCCGCGTGAGGCCGGCCGGGTGGGGATCTACCTGTGTGGCCTCACCGTGCAGTCCGAGCCGCACATCGGCCACCTTCGCTCCGGGGTCAACTATGACGTGTTGCGCCGGTGGCTGCTGCGCGCCGGCTACGAGGTGACCTTCATCCGCAATATCACCGACATCGACGACAAGGTGCTGGCCAAGTCGATCGAGTACGGTCGGCCCTTCTGGTCCATCGCGTACGCGAACGAGGTCGTGCTCGCGGCGGCGTACCGCTCGCTCAACGTGCTGCCGCCGACGTATGAGCCGCGGGCCACCGGGCACATCCCCGACATGCTCGAGCTGATCCAAAAGCTGATCGCCGACGGCCATGCGTACGTGGCGGGAGACGGCTCCGGAGACGTCTACTTCGACGTGCGCTCGTACCCGCGGTACGGCGCACTGTCCGGCCAGCAGCCGGACGCGATGCAGGCCCCCGACGACGGCCCGGCGCGGGCCAAGCGCAGCCCCAACGACTTCGCGCTGTGGAAGGGCGAGAAGGCCGGCGAGCCGGCCGACGCCACCTGGCCCTCGCCGTGGGGCCGCGGCCGTCCCGGCTGGCACATCGAGTGCTCCGCGATGTGCTGGCGCTACCTCGGCCCCGAGTTCGACATCCACGGCGGCGGGCTCGACCTGACGTTCCCGCACCACGAAAACGAGATCGCCCAGTCGCGCGCGGCCGGACTGCCGTTCGCCCGCTACTGGGTGCACCACGCGCTGCTCAACCTCGGCGAGGCCAAGATGAGCAAGTCGCTGGGCAACGTCATCGACCTCGACCACGTGGCCGCGATGGGCATCCGCCCGATCGAGCTGCGCTACTACCTGCTCGAGTCGCACTACCGCTCGCGGATCGACTACACCGACGAGAGCCTGCGGGAGAAGGCGGTCGCGCTCCGGCGGATCGAGGGCTTCGTCCAGCGGGCCGTCGAGCGGGTCGGCCCGGTGCCGGCCGGCGAGCTGCCAGCCGGGTTCGTGGCGGCGATGGACGACGACCTCAATACCTCCGCGGCGCTGGCCAGCCTGCGCGAGGTGGTCCACCACGGCAACGCCGCGCTCGACGCCAACGACGAGGCGGCGATCCGTGACGCGCTGGCGCGCGTGCGGGCGATGCTCGACCTGCTCGGCATCGACCCGCTCGACGCCGCGTGGGGCGCCGGCGGCGGCGATCACCTCCGGGAGGTGGTCGACTCGCTTGTCGCGCTCGCGCTCGACCAGCGCGCCCAGGCCCGCGCCCGCAAGGACTGGACCGCCGCCGACGCGGTGCGCGACCAGCTCAAGCAGGCCGGGATCATCGTCGAAGACACGCCCGCCGGGCCGCGCTGGACGGTCGACGATGGCCGGTAACTCACAGCGGCGGGGCCGGCGGGTCTCGTCGAAGAAGGGCGCGGCAGGCGGCTCCGGCGGCAAAAACCGCGCCGGCCTCAGCGGCAAGGGGCGCACGCTCCCCGCCGACGAGCGGCCATGGCACAAGGCGTATTCGGGCACCGAGCAGGTGCCCCAGCGCACCGCGTGGAAGCAGGCCAAGGAGCGCCGCGCGGCCGCCGAGGAGGGGCGCGCCCCCAAGGCGGGCGTCCCGGGCACCAAGGACACCACGTGGGGGCGGGGCACCCAGGGCGTCAAGCCGACCAAGCGTGGTGGCGGTGGCGGGGGCGCATCGGGCCGCCGCGGTGGGCCCAAGGTCGCGCCGGGCCGCAAGTCCACACCGGCCAAGGGCACACCCGAGCTGCTCGTCGGGCGTAACCCCGTGGTCGAGGCGCTGCGCGCGCACGTGCCGGCCACCGCGCTGCACGTGGCGTCGGGGATCGACATCGACGACCGGGTCAACGAGCTGATCCGCACGGCCGCCGACCGTGGCATCCCGATCCTGGAGGTCAGCCGCGCCGAGCTCGACCGGATGACCGGCGGGGTGCTGCACCAGGGCGTGGGGCTCCAGGTCCCGCCGTACTCGTACGAGCCCTTCGAAGACCTGCTCGCCGCGTCCGCCGAGGCCGCGGCGCCGCTGCTGGTCGCCCTCGACGGGGTCACCGACCCGCGTAACCTCGGCGCGGTCATCCGCTCGGCCGCCGCGTTCGGCGCGCAGGGCGTCTTCATGACCGAGCGCCGGGCCGCGAGCATGACGGCGACGGCCTGGCGCACCAGCGCGGGCGCCGCCGCGCGCCTGCCCGTGTCCCAGGTGACCAACCTGACCCGCGCGATCAAGTCCTGCCAGCGGGCTGGGTTCGTCGTGATCGGCCTCGACGCCGACGGCGAGACCGACGTCTACGACCTGGAGGCGGCCGTCGACCCGTTGGTGGTCGTGGTCGGCTCCGAGGGGCGTGGCCTGTCCCGGCTCGTCGGCGAGACCTGTGACCTGCGGGTGAGCATCCCGATGGCCTCCGCGGTCGAGTCGCTCAACGCGAGTGTCGCGGCCGCGGTCACCCTCGCCGAGATCACCCGCCGCCGCGCCTCGGGCTGAGGCGGGCCGCCGGCAGCAGGCGCGGGAGGGGCTGCGCGACCCCCGTAACATGCTTGGCCGGGGATCCCCTCACCCCCTGTGAGGAGCGGCAGAGATGGCAGGCCCGGAGGGCGGTTACGCGCTCGGCGTCGACGTTGGCACGTCCAACACCGTGGCCGTCTTGCGCTGGCCCGACGGCCGCACCCGCCCCCTGCTCTTCGACGGCCAGCCGATCATGCCGTCGGCCGTCTTCCTCGACGACGCCGGCCTGCACGTGGGCCGCGACGCCCAGCGGCTGGCCCAGGGCGACCCGTCGCGGTTCGAGCCCAACCCCAAGCGCCGGGTCGACGAGCCGAGCGTGCTGCTCGGCGGGCGCGAGGTGCCCACCGCCGACCTGCTCGCGGCCGTGCTCAGCGCCGTCGCCCGCACCGCCGTGGAGGCGGTTGGCTTCCTCCCGCCGGCCGTCGTGACCCACCCGGCCGCCTGGGGCTCGCGCCGGCGCGACGTGCTCGGCGCGGCCATTACCCGCGCCGGCTGGCCGCCGGTCGGCGACCAGGGCACCAAGCTGCTGCCCGAGCCGGTCGCCGCCGCGCGTTACTTCGCCGAGGTGCTGCGCCGGCCGGTGCCCGTTGGCGCCTCGCTCGCGGTCTTCGACTTCGGCGGCGGCACGCTCGACATCGCGGTCGTCCGCAACGAGGGCAGCGGGTTCGCGGTGATCGGCTCGGGCGGCGTCGCCGAGCTGGGCGGGCTCGACCTCGACGCGGCGTTGGTCGACCACCTCGGCCGCGTGCTGGGCGCCGCCCATCCGCAGGCGTGGCAGGCGCTGACCCATCCCGCCAACGCCGCACAGTGGCGCAGCCGGCGGCAGTTCTGGGACGACGTTCGCGGCGCGAAGGAGATGCTTTCCCGCACCGCCGCCGCGCCCGTGCCGGTGCCGGGTCTCGACCAGGCCCTCCACCTGACTCGCGAGGAGCTGGAGCGGCTCGTCACCCCGCTGCTGCGCCGTGGCGTCTACGAGGCCGCATCGGTGATCGGCGGCTGCGGCCTCACCCCGAACCAGCTCGCCGGCCTCTTCCTGGTCGGCGGCTCGTCGCGGGTGCCGCTCGTGGCCCGCATGCTGCACGCCGAGCTGGGCATCGCGCCGACCGTGCTGGAGCAGCCCGAGCTGCCGGTTGCGGAGGGCGCCCTCGCCGAGATCGCTGCGCCCCGGGCCCGGGCCGTCGCGAGCGTGCCGGCAGCGGCCGCGGCCACCGCCGCAACGGAGGCCGCGCCGACGCCGACCAGTGGACCCGGCCTGCCGGTGTCGTCCGTGCCGGTGTCACCGCCTGGGGCGCCCATCTCGGCGGTACCCGGAATGTCTGTCTCGCCGGCGGCGCCGCCGGCACCGGGACGCCCGCTCTACAAGCGCCCGGTCCTGTGGATCGCCGCCGCCGCGGTCGCCCTCGCCGGCGTGGTCACCGCCGCGGCGCTGGTGCTGCTCGGCAACGACGAGGTCAAATTCCAGACCGTGGCCGAGGTGGGCCGCATCCCGTCCGCCGACAGCCAGCCGTACTACGTCTACACCGATGTGGTGGGCGATCGGGGATACCTGGCCTACGAGCAGACCGACGAGCCGCTGACCATCATCGCCGTCGAGCTGGCAACGGCGAAGGTGCTGTGGAAGGCCAAGACGCAGAGCGTCACCGACCGGTGGGATGGGATCACCGCCCTCCCCAACGCCGTCATCGCGTTCCAGAGCAGCAGCATCCCCAGCACCGCCACCCGAGACATGGTGGTGCACGATCCCGCCAACGGCGAGCAGATGTGGCACCGGCTCATCCGCGGCGACGACCGGGTGTACATGTTCAAGGACGTGCTGGTGCTCTCCGAGGCGGCCGAGCGGCGCCTACTCGGGCTCGACCTCCAGACCGGAGACGTCCGCTGGGAGAAGCAGAACCCGGGCAAGTCGAAGGGGCTCACCGGCACTGCGATCTACCCGGTGCAGACGGTCGCGGACGTCACCGGCCCGGCGAGCACCAGCGGCCGCCCGTTCGCGCCGGTGACCGACGACCAGCGGTTCGTGCAGATCGGCGCGGACCGCTCGGCCACCGTCTTCGACGCGACCGACGGCAGGGAGCTGAAGAAGCGCACCAACGTGGCCGACCCGGGCGACGACGTCGTGGCCTACAACGGGCGGCTGCTGGTCGCCGTGGCCGAGGACGGATACCGCCTGTCCGCGTACGACCTCGACACGATGGGCGAGCCGGTCAACCTCTACACCGCACCGGACGACCGCCACCAGCTCGACGTCCTCGCGATGTGCGGCGAGGCGAGGGCCTGCCTGCTCGACTCGGTCGGCTCCGACAGCGAGTCGACCTCTCTGGTGGCGATCGACCTGGAGAAGGGCGGTGAGCTCTGGCGCAAGCCCGCACCCGGCGCCGATGTGCTCGTCCACTTCGACCAGGAGGTCGTCGCGCGGGCCACGAGCAGCGAAAACCTGGTCCGCGTCTTCGACCCGGACGGCAACGAGATCCTCAAGCGGGAGGGCGCCGTCGGCCGGATCGACGCCGCCAACATGCTCCTCTTCGACGAGATCTCCAGCAGCGCGGACAACTACAGCGTCGCCGGACTGCACGCCGGCTCCACGGATGTGATCGAGATGGGCCAGCTGAAGGACGTGAAGACCGACAGCTGCTCCTGGAACGCTACGCACGTCGTCTGCGCCGGCAGCACCGACTTCCTGATCGCCCGCTTCGCCCGCGACTAGCGAACCCCCACCCCCAGATTCATGTCCCGGGTCGGCGTCAGCTGCGGGCCGCTGCTCCCGCCGGAGACCGTGGAGGTCGGCGGCTCGCCAGGGCTCGCCGAAACCCCGACCCCCACTGCCAGGCCCGCCGTCCAAGCCCACCACCTGCGCCGCCGCGCCACCGCGCGCCGACGCTCGGCCCCCAAGAGGGCTGCCCTCTTGGGACATCGCAAGGGGGTTGGGGGCTGGGCTGGGCTAGGTGGCGAGTGTGCCGTTGGCCTGGCCGAGGAACTGCTCGGCCGCCTGCTTGGGTGTCTTCTGGCCGAGTTGCACGCTCTCCGCGGCCGCGGTCAGCAGTGAACGGATCTTCGCGTGGCCCTTCGGTGGCGGTGCGGGCGCGGCGCCGAAGCGGGGGGTGATCGCGTTTTCGAACTCGATCGTGGCGCGGGCGGTGGGGTCGGTCAGTGCTTCGCCGACCACCTTCCGCACCTCGGTGTTGGGGCTGAGCCCTCGCTCAGTGCCCAGGATCTTGCCGGCCGCGGGGTCGTTGACCAGGAAGTTCATCACGTCGACCACCACCTCGGGGTGGCGCGTTCCACGGAACGCGGACCAGTACATCGACGCGCGCGCCCACTGCCCCTTCGGATCACCCGGGTACGACACGAGGGCCAGCTCGTCTTTCGTCTTGCCCTGGAGCTCGGGCAGCTGGTTGGACCACATGAAGCTCGTCGCCGCGCGGCCGGTCGCGACAAGCTGCTTGGTCACGTCGCCGCCGTTGGCCTCCTGGATCACCGCGGTGGCGGGCGCGGCGCCGGTGTCGCGCGCGGTCTTCCACATCTGGAACCAGTTGGTGAGGTCGCTGGCGGTGAAGCCCATCTGCTTGCCCGCGTACAGCTCCTTGCCCTGCGCACGCAGCCACAGCCACAGCGCCTTGTAGTCGGCCGACGGGTCCATCGTGCCCGCCACCCGGCCGTCGGTGGCCTGGGTGATCTGGGTGGCCCAGGTGAACAGCTGCTCGTAGGTCATGCCGACCGTGGGCTCGGGCAGGTTGAGGCGGCGCACCAGGCTGCGGTTGTAGACCATCGCGGGCGTGTTTTCGGCACCCGCCACACCGACCGTGCGGCCGCCGACCTGCCCGTACTTGGCGAGGCTGTCGGGGAGCTTGTCGAGGTTGAGCGCCCCGCTCGTCACGTACGGCGTGAGGTCGAGCGTGACGTTTCGCTCGGCGTACTCGGTCAGGTAGTTGTCGTCGATCTGGAACAGGTCGGGCCCGTCCGGCCCGGCGGCCTGGGTGGCCAGGTTGTCGTAGTACCCCTGGTTGCCCTGCCAGTGCGTCTTGAACGTGACGTTGGGGTGGCGCTTGGTGTAGAGCGTGAGCGCCTGCTCGGTCATCTCGGCCCGCTTTTCGCCGCCCCACCAGAAGACGTTGATCTCGATCTTCTGGTCTTGGATCGGGGTGTCGTCCGAGTCACCACCGCACCCGGTCGTGGCGAGCAACGCCGCCGCGGCCAGGCACCCGATCGCGCGCATCCCGATAGTCATCCGCACGGATATCGACCTTAGAGCGCGTTTCCTCCTGGTGGGAGGGCCGTACGGACGATCACGGCAGCCAGCGGGCGATCACCCGGGCAGGCGCCGGGCGACCGCGTGCATGGCGAAGACGGCGTAACCGGCGAGCACCGGTACGAGTACCGGGATGATCATCAGGCCCAGCGCACCGACCAACGCGACCACGCCGGCGCACGCCAGCACCGCGACCGGCCGGCGCTGCCCGCGGGCGAGCGCCGCCGCGGCGGCGGCGCGCCACCCTGCACCGCCGGACCTGCCCACCTCGACCACCGTCAGGCCGGCCAGGCCCGCGGCCGCGACCAGGATGAGCAGCGTGGGTATCGCGAGGGCGACCCCGCCGGGCACGACGCCACGGGTGATCGCGGCCAGGTTGAGTACCAGCAGCGCCCCGCCGACGGTCGCCACGAGCGTAGGCAGGATGCCCGGCAGCAGGCCGCGGACGAAGCGACCGACGGTGACCCGCACCCCCGGCCACCGCTCGTCCGCGGACCAGTCGTGCACGGCGGCGCTGGCGGCCGCCACCGCTGCGCCTGCCGTCACGACGCCGAGCGAGCCAATCGTGACGAGGATGCCCAGCAGGGCCAGGTCACTGGCGTTGCGGACGGTGTCGCGCCACCCGCCGTGCACCCACCGGGGAACATCTTCAGTGGTCATCCCTTGAGTCCGCTCGTGTTGATGCCCTCGACGAGCATCTTCTGGAAGGCGACGAAGAACAGGAACACCGGCAGCAGCGACAGCACCGACATCGCGAACATCGGCCCGATCGAGCTCTGCCCGCTCGAGTCGATGAAGAGCGTCATCGCCACCGGCAGCGTGTAGTCCTCCAGGTTGGAGATGTAGACAAGCTGCCGGAAGAACTCGTTCCAGGTCCAGATGAACGAGAAGATCGCGGTGGTCACCAGCGCCGGGCGGCTGAGCGGCAGCATCACGTACCGGAAGATGCCGAACGGGCTCGCCCCGTCGATCTTCGCGGCCTCGTCCAGCTCCCGCGGGATACCGCGCATGAACTGCACCATCAGGAAGACGAAGAACGCCTCGGTCGCGAGGTACTGGGGCACGAGCAGCGGCAGGTAGGTCCACGGCCAGTCGCCGCCGATCAGGTCGAACTGCTTGAAGAGGATGTACTGCGGCACGGTGAGCACGTGCTGTGGCAGCAGCAGTGTGCCGATCATGATGGCGAACCAGAAGCCGCGCAGCGGAAACCGGAGCCGCGCGAAGGCGTACGCGGCGACAAGGCAGGACGCGGCGTTTCCGACCACCGTCAGCAGCGCCACAAGCGTGCTGTTGAGGAAGAACCGCGCGAAGCTCACGTCGAAGTGGTTCCACCCGTCGGTGTAGTTGCCGGGCGTGAGCTCCTTCGGCAGCAGGCCCGTGTTGCTCGCGATCTCGGGCTGCGACTTGAGTGACGTACCGACCATCCAGGCGAGGGGATACAGCACGACGGCGAGGATCGCGATGAGGACCAGCATGCGGACGGCGCCGCGCGCGAGGCCGGAGGGGCGGCGGGAAACCGCGACCGTGTGCGCGCCCATCAGCGGTCCTCTCCATCCGAGTAGTGCACCCAGAACCGCCCGGTCGTGAAGAAGATGGCGGTGATGATGCCGATCGCCAACAGGAACACCCACGCCAACGCGGAGGCGTAGCCCATCTCGAAGTCCTTGAAGCCTTTGAGGTAGAGGTTGAGCGTGTACATGAGGGTGGAGTCGACCGGACCGCCCGTGCCGTTGCTCAACACGAAGGCGGCGGTAAATCCCTGGAAGCCGTTGATGGTCTCCAGCACCAGGTTGAAGAAGATGACCGGGGAGAGCATCGGCAGCGTGACGCTGCGAAACTGGCGGAACCGCCCGGCGCCGTCGACCGAGGCCGCCTCGTACAGCTCGGTCGGCACCTGCTTCAGGCCGGCCAGGAAGATCACCATCGGCGCGCCGAACTGCCAGATGGCCAGCACCATCAGGGTTTCCAGCGCCCAGGACGGGTCGTTGACCCAGGGCTTGCCCTCGATGCCGAAGAGGCCGAGGAAGCCGTTGAACGCGCCCTCGCGGTTGAACATGTTCACCCACACGATGGCCAGCGCGACGCTGCCGCCGATCAGGGAGGGCAGGTAGAACAGGCCCCGGAAGAGGCCGACACCGCGCCAGGCCCGGTTGAGCAGTAGCGCCACGCCGAGCGCGACCGCGAGCTTGAGCGGCACGGCGATCAGCGCGAACGAGATGGTCACCGTCACCGACCGCCAGTACGACGGGTCGTTGGTGAACATCCGCTTGTAGTTGTCCAGCCCCACCCACTCGGCCTCGCTCAGCGGGCTGAGGATGTCGTAGTTGGTGAAGCTGATGTAGAGCGACAGAAGCATCGGCACCGCGGTGACGGCCATCAGGCCGAGCAGCCACGGCGATAGGAAGACGTAACCCGCCACTGCCTCGCTACGCCGGCCACGCCGGGACCCCCGCCGCTTGGCGGGGATCCCGGGGACTCGGCTCGCGCGCACCGACGGCTGTTCCGCCGTGGTCAACGCCACGAGCGAACTCCTCTCCGTACCTTGCCGGCTAACCGAGCTTGGGCTGGACGACGGCGATCAGGTCGGCGGCGGCCTTCTCCGGCGTCGCGCGTCCGAACTGGACGTTCTCCGCGGCCTTCACCAGCTCGGAGCGGAAGGTGCTGTGACCCTTCGGCGGCACCTGCGGGGCCTTGCCGAACTTGGCGGCGAGGTCGTTCTCCACCTGGATCGACAGCTTCATGTTGGCGTCGGTCACGGTGCTGGCGAACGCGGTCCGCAGGTCCATGTTGGACGGAAGGCCGCGGTCGGTGCCGAGGATGTTGACGGCCGCCGAGTCGTTGACCAGGAAGTTGATCACGTCGATGGCGGTGTCCTTCTTCTCGCTGCTGCGCGCCACGCTCCAGTACATGGAGGCGCGGGCCCACTGGCCGCTCGGGTCACCCGGGTAGGCCACGACGCCGAGCTCGTCCTTGGTGTTCTTCTTCAGCTCCGGCATCTGGTTGGCCCACACCCAGGAGGTGGCCGCCTTGCCGGTGACGACGAGCTGCTTGCTGATGTCGGTGACGTTGCCCTCGTGGATCACGTCGGGTGTCGGGGTGGCCTTCTTGTCGCGGGCGCCCTTCCACAGCGTGAACCAACCGGCCAGGTCGGCTTCGGTGAAGCCGAGCTGCTTGCCGCTGTAGAGGTCCTTGCCCTGCTGGCGCAGCCATACCCAGAACGCCTTGTAGTCGGCGCTCGGGTCCTGCGTGCCGGGGACCTTGGTCTTCGCGGCGACCTGTGCGGCCCAGTCGATGTGCTGCTCCCAGGTCTGGCCGGTGGTCGGCTCGGGCAGGCCGTTTTTGGTCAGCAGGGTCTTGTTGTAGACCAGGCCCTGCGTGTTTTCACCGGCCGCGATGCCGACCAGCTTGCCGTCGACCGTGCCGTAGTCCACGAGGCTCGGCGGGAACTTGGACACGTCGATCTTGCCGCCCTTGTACTCCGTCAGGTCCGCGGTCACGTTGCGGGTGGCGAAGTCGGCGAGCATGTTGTCGTCGAGGGCGAACAGGTCGGGCACGTCGCCACCGGCGGCGAGCGTGGCCAGCTTGTCGGCGTAGCCCTGGTTGGCCTGCCAGGTCACCTGGAACTCGACGTTCGGGTGCTTGGCCTTGTAGGCGTTGAGCGCCTCCTCGGTCAGCTTGGCGCGAGCCTCGCTGCCCCAGTAGAAGACGGAGAGTTGGACCTTGTCGTTGGCGCCGGAACCGCCGTCGCCGCCCTCGTCGTCGCCGCATCCAGCGGCGCCGAGGACCAACGGGACGGCAATGGCTGCCGCGGCGAGCCCGCGAAGCAGGCTTCGGGGGACTTTCAGCATCGAATAGGAGCCGCGGCCGCGCACGGCGGCGCCTGACCCGAATTCCGATTTGGCTCTACGAATGCCGGGGTGCATCTCTTGGTTCACTCCTTGACAGTGTGCGGTTTGCCCGTCGGTGCTGGGCCTGTCGAGTCGCGGATCACCAGTTCGGTCTGGAGCGTTACCTGTGCGGTGGTGCGACGGTCGTCGCCGTGCTGTAGCAGCATGTCGACGGCCGCCCGGCCGGCGGCCCCGGTGGGGTTGGCCACCGTCGTCAGCTTGGGTCGGGTGAGGCGGCTCAGCGATATGTCGTCGATGCCGACGATGCTGACCTCCTCCGGCACCCGTACCCCCAGCGAGTCGAGCCCTTCGATCAGGCCGATCGCCATCAGGTCGTTGTAGGCGAGCACCGCGGTGGCGCCGGCGCGGCGCACCTGCTCCGCCTGGCCGATGCCGCCGTGCTCGGTGGGCTGGTTGGGCCCGAGCACGGTGAGCTCCGCGTCGGCGGTGCGGGCCGCGGCGGTGGCGGCCCGGCGGATCTCGCGGCTGGTCCAGGAGCCCCGCGGCCCGCCCAGCAGGGCGATGTGGCGGTGCCCGAGACCAGTCAGGTGCTCCACCGCGAGGCGGGCACCTTGGCCGACGTCCATCACCACGGACGGCAGGCCGGTCACCTGCCGGTTGATGACGACGAGCGGCACCTCGCGGCTGAGCTGCTCGATCAGGCTGTTGCTCATGCGTGGGCTGCACAGCAGCACCCCGTCGACCTGCTTGGCGAGAGCGTGGACGAGCTCCTCCTCGACCGCCGGGTCCTCGTTGGTATCGGTGACGAAGATGTGGTAGTCGCGGTGGCGTGCGGCGCTCTCCGCCGCCTTGATCAGGGGCGGGAAGAACGGGTTGGCGATGTCGGCGACGATCAGGCCGATGTTGTGCGTACGGCCGGTGATGAGCGCGCGGGCGGCCCGGTTGGGGCGGTAACCCAGGTGCTCCGCGCAGGCGAGCACGCGGCTGCGGGTCTCCGGGTTGACCAGGTGCGGCGCCGAGAACGTGCGCGACACGGTGGAGATGTGCACTCCCGACGCACGCGCGACGTCGCGAATCGTGGCTGGCACGCGCACTCCTCTCCGTGTGTCGCCCGTCACTCAGGTGCGCCAATTAATGCAAACGGTTGCTCACGTGTCAACGGGCTTTGATTGCGGGTTCGTTACGACAAGGGCTGTGGAAAGCGCTTGCTTCACGCGGTGAAGGCGACATAGCGGGACATTTGGCAGCCAGCGTTGACTCGCTGGGGCCGCTCGTGGCACCTTGCGTCTGCAAACCTTTGCATACCCAGAGAGGATGCTCGATGCCGGATCAAGCGTCGCGGCGGCGTCGCTACGCCCTCGTCGGCACCGGCTCCCGCGCGGAGATGTTCGTCCGGTCGCTGCTCGACCACCCGGACCGTGCCGAGCTTGTCGCATTCGCCGACGTCAACCAGGCCCGGATGGACGCGCACAACGCGTGGCTGGCCGGGGCGGGCGCGCCCACGGTGCCGACCTACCGGGCCGGCGACTTCGCGACCATGCTGGACAAGGAGCGGGTCGACGTCGCGCTGGTGACCAGCGTCGACCGCACCCACGACGAGTACATCGTGGCCGCGCTCCAGGCCGGGTGCGACGTGGTGACCGAAAAGCCGATGACCACCGACGTGCCCCGCTGCCAGCGCATCCTCGACGCGGTGGCGGAAACCGGGCGCCAGGTGACCGTGGCCTTCAACTACCGGTACAACCCGCTGCACGAGAAGGTGCGCGAGGTGCTCGCCTCCGGCGAGATCGGCGAGGTCGGCTCGGTGCACTTCGAGTGGCTGCTCGACGTGCGGCACGGCGCGGACTACTTCCGGCGCTGGCACCGCGACAAGGCCAACTCCGGCGGCCTGATGGTGCACAAGGCGAGCCACCACTTCGACCTCGTCAACTGGTGGCTCGGCGCGGCGCCGGTCGAGGTGATGGCATACGGGCGGCTCTTCTTCTACGGCGAGGCGGGCCACCGCCACGGGTACGCCCGCGACTACGCCCGCGCGCACGGCTCGACCGAGGCGGCCGGCGACCCGTTCGCCATCGACATGGCGGCCAACCCGCATCTGCGCGCGCTCTACCTGGACGCCGAGGGCGAAGACGGCTACCACCGCGACCAGAACGTCTTCGCGCCCGGAGTGACCATCGAGGACGACATGGCGGTGCTCGCCCGTTACACCAACGGCGCCACGATGACCTACCACCTGACCGCGTACTCGCCGTGGGAGGGCTACCGGGTGATGTTCAACGGCAGCCGTGGCCGGCTGGAGCTGCTCGTGGTGGAAAACGACTTCGTCAGCCCGGCCGGGGCGAAGGGCCTCAAGGGCGCCCTGCACGGTGCCGAGGCGGCCGTCGAGGAGGGCTCGGCCCGGATCACCGTGCACCCGTTCTGGGAGCGGCCGCGCGAGGTGCCGGTGCCCGGACACACGCGCGAAGGCCACGGAGGCGCGGACGCCCGCATGACCGCGGTGCTGTTCGGCGGTGAAAATGACCCTATGGGTCGGGAGGCGAGTGCCCGCGACGGCGCCTTGGCGCTGCTCACCGGCTTGGCCGCCAACCGCTCGTTCGAGACCGGTCAGCCCGTCCAGGTCGCCGACCTGCTCACCCTCGGATAGGAGCCCGACGTGACCCGAGCCGACCTGCTCTTCCCCGCCGAGCCCACGCAGCGGGCCATCGCCCGGGAGCTGTACGCCCACGCGAAGGACCAGCCGATCATCTCGCCGCACGGGCACGTCGACCCAGCACTACTCGCCGACGACGCGCCGTTTCCCGACCCGGCCCAGCTGATCATCTGCCCCGACCACTACGTCACGCGGATGCTGCTCAGCCAGGGCGTGCCGCCCTCGGAGCTGGGCGTGCCGACCCGCGACGGCCAGCCGTACGAGACGGACGGACGCACGATCTGGCGGCGGTTCGCCGAGCACTGGCGCCTCTTCCGGGGCACCCCCTCGCGGCTGTGGCTGGAGGAGACGTTCACCAACGTGTTCGGGGTGACCACGCCGCTCAGCCCGGAGACGGCCGACGAGGTGTACGACGGCATCGCGGCGAAGCTGGCCGAGCCGGAGTTCCGCCCGCGGGCACTCTTCGAGCGGTTCAACATCGAGGTGCTGGCGACGACCGAGTCCCCATTGGACGACCTGGGCCGGCACGCCAAGCTCGCCGCCGACGGCTGGGGCGGGCCGGGCGGCCGGGTCATCACCACGTTCCGCCCGGACAACGTGGTCGACATGGAGTTCGAAGGCTGGGCCGACAACGTGGCCAAGCTCGGCGAGATTTCCGATGAGGACACCGGGACCTATCGCGGCTACATAGCGGCACTGCGCAAGCGGCGGGAGGCCTTCATCGCGGCCGGCGCGACGTCGTCCGACCACGGCCACCCCACGGCCAAGACCGAGCTACTCGACGAGACGGAGGCGGCCGACCTCTTCGAGCGCGGCCTCAGCGGTGAGGCGGGTCAAATCGACGCCGAGTACTTCCGCGCGCACATGCTCGTCGAGTTCGCCCGGATGTCCATCGAGGACGGTCTGGTGATGCAGTTGCACCCCGGCGCGGTGCGCAACCACAACAAATGGCTCTACGACCGGCACGGCCGCGACGTCGGTGGCGACATCCCGCGTGCCACCGACTACGTGTGGAGCCTGAGCCCGCTGCTGGAGAGATACGGCAACGACCCGCGGCTGCGCCTGGTCGTGTACACGTTGGACGAGGACACGTTCACCCGCGAGCTGGCCCCGCTGGCCGGCGGCTACGCGGCCATGTACCTCGGCGCACCGTGGTGGTTCCTCGACTCGCCCGAGGTGCTGCGCCGCTTCCGCGAGGCCGTCACCGAGACCGCCGGCTTCTACAACACCTCCGGCTTCGTCGACGACACCCGGGCGTTCTGCTCCATCCCGGTGCGCCACGACGTGGCCCGCCGGATCGACGCCGGCTTCCTCGCCCGGCTGGTGGCCGAGCACCGCCTGCCGCTGGACGAGGCGGCCGAGACCATCGTCGACCTGGCCTACCGACTGCCCAAGGGGATCTTCCGACTGTGATCACCGCTCTTGATGTCCACGATGTGCGGTTTCCGACCGCGGACGCCGGCGACGGTTCCGACGCGATCAACCGAGGTGACTACTCGGCCACCTACGTGTCGTTGAAGACGGAAAGCGGCGTGGAAGGCGCTGGCTTCACGTTCACCAACGGGCGGGGCAACGAGATCACCTGCGCCGCCGTGCGCGCGCTCGCCCACCACGTGGTCGGGCGTTCGGTGGCGGACATCTTCGCCGAGCCGGTCGCGTTCTGGCGCTCGCTCACCGCGGACGTGCAGCTGCGCTGGCTCGGGCCGGAGAAGGGCGTCATCCACATGGCCGCCGGCGCGATCGTCAACGCCGTGTGGGACCTGCGCGCCAAGCTCGAAGGCAAGCCGCTCTGGCGGTTGCTCGCCGAGATGCCGACCGACGAGCTCGTCCGCAACGTCGACTTCCACCACATCACCGACGCGCTTACGCCGGACGAGGCCGCCGCGATCCTCGACAAGGGACTGTCCGGTCTGGACGATCGCCGGGCCCAGCTGGAGCGCGACGGTTTCCCGTCGTACACCACGTCGGTGGGCTGGCTGGGCTACCCGGACGACAAGGTGCGGGCGCTGACCCGGCAGGCGTACGCCGAGGGCTGGCGCGCCATGAAGATGAAGGTCGGCGGCCCGATCGACGACGACGTGCGCCGCGCCCGCGTCATCCGCGAGGAGATCGGCCCGGACGCGCTGCTGATGATGGACGCCAACCAGGTGTGGGACGTCGACGAGGCGATCGCCAACATGGCCCGCCTCGCCGAGTTCGACCCGTACTGGATCGAGGAGCCGACGCACGCCGACGACGTGCTCGGCCACGCCCGCATCCAGCGCGCGGTGACACCGATCAGGGTCGCCACCGGCGAGGTCGCCGCCAACCGGGTCATCTTCAAGCAGCTGCTCCAGGCCGAGGCGATCGGTGTGATGCAGATCGACGCTTGCCGGGTCGGTGGGGTCAACGAGGTGCTCTCGGAGATCCTGATGGCGGCCAAGTTCTGCGTGCCGATCTGCCCGCACGCGGGTGGCGTCGGGCTCTGCGAGCTCGTGCAGCACCTCGCCGTCTTCGACTACCTGCGGGTGGGCACCTCGCTGGACGGCCGCATGGTGGAGTACGTCGACCACCTGCACGAGCACTTCACCGACCCGGTGCGCACCCGCGGCGGGCGATATCTGCTGCCCGCCGAGCCGGGATACAGCGCGACGATGAAGCCCGCGTCCATCGCGGAGTTCAGCTTTCCGGAGGGTCCGGCATGGCGATGAGGTTGGGCATCGGCACCCTGCGACAGGTTCCCGTCGCGAGCCGTCCGCGCGTGCGGCCCGGCACCGTGCCGGCCGGGATCGTCCATCTCGGACTCGGTGCCTTCCACCGCGCGCACCAGGCGGTGTACACGGAGGCGGCGATCGCGGAGGCGGGCGGCGACTGGGGCATCGTCGGCGTGGCGCCGCGGAGCACCGAGGTGTTCAGCCGCCTCGCCGAGCAGGACAACCTCTTCAGCGTCACCTCGCTCTCCAACGGCGAGGCGCGCACCCATGTGATCGGCGCCCTCGCCGGCGTGCGCCACGCGGCCAGCGACCCGATGGCGGTGGTCGCGCTGCTCGCCGACCCCGCGATCCGGGTCGTGACGCTCACGGTCACCGAGAAGGCGTACCAGATGGATCCCGCGACCGGGCGGCTGCGACCCGACCCGGCCGTGGCTGCCGACCTGGTGGGCGACGGCCCGCCGGCGACCGTGCCCGGGCTGCTGGTGCGCGGCCTGATCGCCCGGGCACGGGCCGGCGCCGGGCCGGTCGCGCTGGTGAGCTGCGACAACCTGCCCTCCAACGGAAAGCGCCTGCGCGGCCTTGTCACGCAGGCGCTGGCGTACGGCGGCACCGAGGACGCGCTCGTGGAATGGGTGCGCGGCAACGTGACCTTTCCCGGCACGATGGTCGACCGGATCGTCCCGGCCACCACGGCCGAGACGCTGGCCACCGCCGAGCGGGTCCTCGGCGTCTCCGACCAGGCGGCCGTGGCGGCCGAGCCATACATGCAGTGGGTGATCGAAGACGACTTCCCGGCCGGCCGCCCGGCGTGGGAGCGGGCCGGCGCGGTGCTCACCGGCGACGCGAGCCCGTGGGAGGGGCTCAAGCTGCGCTCGCTCAACGGTGTGCACTCGGCCATCGCGTACCTCGGTGCGCTCGCCGGCCGCGAGATGATCGCCGAGGCGCTGGAGATCCCGGGCATGACCGCGATGCTGCGGCGCTTCGTGGCCGAAGACGTGGCCGGCAGCCTCACGCCGCCCGACGGCGTCTCCGTCGTCGAGTACGGCGACTCGGTGCTGGAGCGCTTCGCCAACGCGGCCATCCGCTACCGCACGACCCAGGTGGCGATGGACGGCTCGCAAAAGCTGCCCCAGCGGGTGCTGCACACGATCGTCGACCGCCGTGCGGCCGGTGCCTCGCCGCGGTGGGGTGCGCTTGTGCTGGCGGCGTGGATGCGCTTCGTGCAGGGGGAGAGCGACGCGGGCCAGCCGCTGCCGCTGGACGACCCGCTGGCCGAGCGGATCCGCAAGGCGCTCGCCGCCGGCCGGCGGACCCCGGCGGGGGTCGTCGACGCGCTCTTCGGCCTGAGCGAGGTCTTCCCGGCCGAGCTCGCCGGCGACGACACCGTGCGCGAGCTTGTCGCCGACTGGTTGGGCGCGCTCGAACGGCACGGCGTCGAGGCGGTCCTGGCGGATCTGCGATGACCGCCAGGGTCGCGCTGATCGGGGCCAATGGGCACGGGCGCTGGCATCGGCGGCACATCGCCGCGCTGCACGAGGCCGGCACCGTCGAGCTCGTCGCGCTCGTCGACGTGCGACCCATCGAGCCCGGACCGGACGCGGCCCGGCACTTCACCGACCACCGCGAGATGCTGCGCGAGGCGGCACCCGACGCGGTGGTCATCTGCACACCGCCGCACACCCACCGTCCGATCGCGACAGACGCGCTTCGGGCCGGCGCGGACGTACTGCTGGAGAAGCCACCGGTGCTCTCGCTCGACGAGCACCGCGCGCTGAGCGAGGTGCTCCGGGAGACCGGTCGCGCCTGCCAGGTCGGCTTCCAGGCGCTCGGCTCGGCGGCCCTGGACGAGCTGCGGCGCTCCATCGCCTACGGCGTGATCGGCACGGTCGTCGGCATCTCGACCGTCGGCTCGTGGCAGCGCGACGACGCGTACTACCGGCGTTCACCGTGGGCCGGCCGGCGCACTGTGGACGGTCGTCCGTCGCTCGACGGTGCACTCGCCAACCCGTTCGCGCACGCCTGGATGCAGTGTCTGGCCATCATGGACGGTGATCGGCCGGTCGGCGTCGAGTTGGAACGCTACCGCTGCCGCGACATCGAGGTGGACGACACCGCCTGCCTGCGCATCACGCTCGCCTCCGGGCGGCCGGTCGTGGTCGCGGTCTCGCTGTGCGGCGAGGAGTTCATCCCGGGCGAGGTCGTCGTGCACGGCACGGCCGGCCGCGCCGTGCTCGAATACCCGACCGATCGGCTCCGGCTGCCGGGAGACACGGACTTCCGGGAGATCCCCGGGCGGGTAAACCTGTTGGAAAACCTCGTACGGCACCGCGCCGACGGCACTCCACTCATCGCGCCACTGGCGCGGACGGAGCCGTTCACCGCGGTGCTCGGCGTGCTCAACTCGGCGCCCGAGCCGGCCTTTCTCGATGGCGATCTTGTTGTCGAGGAAGGCGAGGCGCCGGCACGGAAAGTGACGATCAAGGGCGTAAACGCGGCGCTCCGGCAGGCGGCGGACAAGCTGGCGCTGCTGTCGGAGCTGCCGGTGCCGTGGGCGGTGGGTCCGCATCGCGTGCGCCTCGCCGCAACATCGGAAAACGAACTGCAAACTACGGAGACAACCGTCCCGTAAAAAACGGACGGGACACCAGCTTTCTCGGCAATTCGACGCCGAGTAATTCGCCCTTGCCTGGTTTTACTGCAACATATCTGCAAACACAGGGCATTGACACTCTTAAGCGTAAATACCTACTTTCTCGTTAAGTGGATTTCGGGTTTGTTACGAGATCCACTTCGAGTATTGGGCAAACGCGGAGAGTGCGATGCAACTCATGCGATTGACCGCCGCGGCGGTCGGTATAGGTCTCGTCGCGGCACTGGGCCCCTCGGGTGCCGCGCTAGCTGGCAACAATCACGGCAAGTCCGGGCTGGGCCGCCAGGTCCTGCCCGCGGGCGACGGCTGGGCGGCCGCCGGTCCCGGCACGACGGGTGGCTCGGCGGCCTCTCCCGCCGACGTGCACACAGTGGACACCCGAGCGGAGCTGATCGACGCGCTGGGCGGCGACAACGCCACCAACCGCACCAACGCCACCCCGAAGATCATCGTGGTCCGGGGCACCATCAACGGTTTCGAAGGGCTGCCCGGCAAGTGCGCCGACCTCGCCGACCCGGCGTACTCGCTGGACGCCTACCTCGCCGCGTACGACCCGGCGGTGTGGGGGCGTGTCAACCCGAGCGGTCCGCTGGAGGAGGCGCGGGTGCGGTCGGTGGCCAACCAGACTCGCTACACGCAGATCAACGTCGGTCCGAACACGACGATCGTCGGCCTGCGCGGCGCGAAGCTGGAGAACCTCACGCTGATGCTCGATTCGGCCAGCAACTCGATCGTCCGCAACATCAACTTCGTCGACGCGTTCGACTGCTTCCCGGCCTGGTCGCCGAACGACGGTGACGCCGGCAACTGGAACTCGCAGTTCGACCTCATGTCGGTGCGGCGCAGCGAAAACGTCTGGGTCGACCACAATACGTTCAACGACGGCGACAACCCGGACAGCGGCCAGCCGGTCTACTTCGGACGGCCGTACCAGGTGCACGACGGCTCGCTCGACATCACGCACACGGCCAGCCTCGTCACCGTGTCGTTCAACCGCTTCGTCAGCCGCGACAAGGTGATGTTGATCGGCTCGTCCAACACGGTCGGACCGGACGTCGGCCGGCTCAACGTGACGCTCCACCACAACGTCTTCGACGGCACGATGCAGCGGCTGCCGCGGGTGCGCTTCGGCCAGGTCGACATCTACAACAACTACTACCGGCTGGCCGGCGACGCGTTCTCGTACGCCTGGGGCGTCGGGGTCCAGTCGTCCATCTACGCGGAGAACAACTTCTTCGCGCTGGGCGAGGGCATCGCGGCCGAGGACGTCATCTTCGACTGGGGCGGCACGGCCATCACCGAGAAGGGCAGCTGGGTGCGCGCCGGCTCCGACCGGGCCCGGCCGGTGAGCCTGCTCGGCGCGTACAACGCCACCCACGACCCCGACCTCGGCGCGGACTCCGGCTGGACGCCCACGCTGCGCCACGGCCCGGTGCTCCCCACCCCGCTCGTCCCACTCGCCACGCTGGCGCTGGCCGGCGCGCGGCTCTGACCAGGAGGTCGACGAATGAAACGCAAGCGTCTGGCGGCCGCGGGGCTGGCGGGGGCACTCGCCGCCGCGCTGGTCGCCTTCGGCACCACCAACGCGTTCGCGGACACGCTGCTATCCGACGACTTCCAGGACGGCAACTCCAACGGCTGGTCCAAGTCGGGCGGCACCTGGTCGGTGGTGACGGACGGCTCGCTCGCGTACCGGCAGTCCGGCACCAGCAGTGACGCCCGGAGCCTTGCCGGCGCCACGACCTGGACCGACTACTCGGTGCAGGCCCGGGTGAAGCCGACCGGCTTCGGCGCGGCCAACCGCTACGCCGGCCTGATCGCCCGCGCGCAGAGCAGCAGCAACTACTACGCGCTCGTGCTCACCAGCTCGGGCGGGGTACAGCTGATCAAGCGGGCCGGTGGCGACCCGGTCGTGCTCGGCACCGGCTCGGGCGCCGGCGGCACCGGCACCTGGACCACGCTCATGCTGGCGGCCTCCGGGAGCCAGCTCTACGGGTACGTGAACGGCAACCTCGCGGTGCAGGCCACGGACAGCGCGTTCAGCGCGGGCCGGGCCGGTGTCGCCGCCAGCTACGCCAGCGTCACGGTCGACGACGTGGTGGTCAGCACGGTCACCGGTACGCCCAGCCCTGGCCCGACGACGGGTGGCCCGACGCTCCCGCCGACCGAGCCGCCGCTCGACCCCAGCGCGCCGCCGATCGGGTTCGCCTCGGTCAACGCGCTCGGCCAGAACGGCACGACGGGTGGTGCGGGTGGCCCGACCGTCACCGTGGACACCGCGTCCGAACTGCTGACCGCCATCGCGCAGCCCGGCCCGCTCAACATCCGGGTGCAGGGGATGATCGCCCTGCCCGGCCCGATGCACGACGTCACCTCGGACAAGACGATCATCGGCGTCGGCGCGAGCTCCGGCATCACCGGTGCCGGTTTCAACATCGGCCTGCCGATCAGTGACGTCACGTCGCCGCCGGCCAACGCGGTGCACAACGTGATCATCCGGAACCTCAACTTCCGGGACGCGGCTGACGACTCGATCAACGTGCAGATGTACTCGCACCACGTCTGGATCGACCACAACGACCTCGCCGAGGGGTACGACGGGCTGATCGACGTCAAGCGCGGCTCGTCGTACGTGACGGTGTCGTGGAACCACACCCACAACCACACCAAGAACATGCTGCTCGGCCACGACGACAGCAACGCGGCCCAGGACACCGGCCAGCTGAAGGTGACCTACCACCACAACTGGTTCGACCGCACCCCGCAGCGCAACCCGCGCGTGCGCTTCGGCGAGCCGGTGCACGTGTTCAACAACTACTACGTCTACAACACCGACACCGGGGTGGCCTGCCAGGCGAACGCCGGCTGCGTGGTCGAGGGCAACTACTTCGAGGACGTCGAGGAGCCGGTGACCAACAGCTACGCCGGCCCGTCCGGCCGGTGCGTGGCGCGCAACAACGTGTTCGCCGGCGAATCCGGCCAGCCGGACTGCGGCGGGAGCGTGCAGGAACCGTCGACGTACTACCGCTACACGGTCGCGGACCCGAACACCGTCAAGTCGGTCGTGATGGCCGGCGCGGGCACCGGGCGACTGTGACGCAGATGTGACCGCGGGCGGTGGGCAGACACCGCCCGCGGGCACCACAGCCGGCCGGGGTCGGGGCACGGGCGACACAGCCCGGGTCTCCCGCGTCCCACCCCGGCCGGTCCTCCCATCCCACCTCCCGAGGAGGCCCTGTGCAGCTCACACATGCCCGGATGCGGATCCTCGCACCGATGGCCGCGGCACTCGCCGCCGTGCTCATCGCGCTCGGCTACAGCGCCGTGGCGTACGCCGACACCCTGTTTTCGGACGACTTCGAAGACGGCAACTCCACCGGCTGGAGCGGCTCCGGCGGGAGCTGGTCGGTCGCGACCGACGGCAGCCGCGTGCTCCGCCAGGGCGGCACCAGCAGCGACGCGCGTTTCACCGCCGGCACGCAGAGCTGGACCGCGTACTCGGTGCAGGCTCGCGTCAAGCCGACCGCGTTCAACGGCAGCAACCGGTTCGTCGCGGTGCTCGCCCGGGTGCAGAGCAACACCAGCTACTACTACGTGGCCCTGCGCAGCAACAACACGGTCGAGCTCAAGAAGCTCGTCAACGGCTCGTCCACCACATTGGACACCGCCAGCCTCACCGTGAGCACCAACACCTGGTATACCGTGCGGCTCGAAGTCTCCGGCACCTCACTGCGTGGGTACGTCAACGGCAACCTGCTGACCGAGGCGACCGACAGCCAGTACTCATCCGGCCGGATCGGTGTGGCCACGTTCTACGGCTCGGCCAACTTCGACGACGTCCTGGTGAGCACGATCGGCTCCACGCCCACTACGCCGCCCACCAGCATGCCGACGACGACCCCGCCGACCACCGGCCCGCCGACCAACCCGGGCCCCAACCAGGCCGACGGCTGGGCCTCGGTGGACGCCTGGGGCCAGAACGGCACCACCGGCGGCACCGGTGGCCCGACGGTCACTGTGGACACCGCGGCCGAGTTCCTCGCCGAGGTGGCCACCGCCGGCCCGCGCGTCATCCGGGTGCAGGGCATGATCGACCTGCCCGGACCGATGCACGACGTGACCTCCGACAAGACAATCGTCGGCGTCGGGTCCGGCTCCGGCTTTACCAGCGGCGGCCTCAACATCGGCCTGCCGCTCAGCGACAGCATCACGTCGCCGCCGGCGAACGCCGTGCACAACGTCATCATCCGCAACCTGAACTTCCGCAGCTGGGACGATGACGCGATCAACGTGCAGATGTTCTCCCACCACATCTGGATCGACCACAACACGTGGACGACTGGTGCGGACGGTGGCGTCGACGTCAAGCGCGGCTCGTCGTACGTGACGATCTCGTACAACCACGCGGACGGCACCGACAAGAACATGCTGCTCGGCCACGACGACGACAACTCCGCACAGGACGTCGGCCGGCTGAAGGTCTCCTACCACCACAACTTCTTCGACAACACCAACCAGCGCAACCCGCGGGTCCGCTTCGGCGACCAGGTGCATGTCTACAACAACTACTACCTGAACACCGGCAACTACGGTGTCGCGTCCACCCAGAACGCGGGCGTCATCGTCGAGGGCAACTACTTCGAGGGCGTCGACGACCCGTTCCACCTCGGTGAGGGCGACTCGAGCGACGGCCGCCTCGTCGCGCGCAACAACTGCCTGGTCAACTCCGGCTCCGGCCAGACCGGCGGCAGCGTCTCGAACCCGTCCTACTCGTACTCGCTCACCCCGCAGTGCGACGTGAAGGCCAACGTCTCCGCGAACGCGGGCGCCGGCCGGATCACCGTCTGACCTCAGCTCGACTGTTCCCACACAGAGCGCCGCCGGGTGTCGCGGTTTTGACCGCGCCCCGGCGGCGTTCACTTAGGATGACTCATCCCGTTCCCTCATCGGTGTGAGACGTCGTGGCTCTGAGAAGGCGCACCCCGAAAGCCGGCCTGCCGGACGGCGTGGTCCTCGCCGCGACGCTGCGCGGTCACAGTGACCACATCGGCCGCATCGCGTGGTCGCCCGACGGGCGGCTGCTCGCGACCCCTTCGCGCGACGGCACGGTGCGCGTCTGGGACGGCGCGACCGGGCAGCACGTCCACACGCTCACCGGCCATCCGGACCTGGTCCGCGCCGCGGTGTTCGACCGCGGTGGCAAGGTCCTCGCGACCGGTGGCGACGACGGCGCGGTCCGGCTGTGGCGGGTCGGCAGCTGGCGGCCGCTGTCGGCGTTGACCGTGCCCGACTGCCAGGTGCTGGAGTTCAGCCCGGCCGAGCACCTGCTCGCCATCGGCGTGCGCGGCTGGGCGGAGATCTACGACGTCCGCAAGGAGGAGGTCCGCCACCGGCTGCACGAGGGCGCCGTCGTCACCGCGCTGGCCTTCGACCCGAGCGGCCGCACCCTCGCCACCGGCACACCGGACGGCGATGTGCGGCTCTGGGACGCCGCCGAAGGGGTGCCCACCGCGGTCCTCGACGGCCACTCCGGCACGGTTACGAGCGCCGCCTTCACGCCGGACGGGCGCAGGCTCGCCACCAGCGGCTGGGACCACACGATCAAGATTTGGGACCGCCTTTCCGGCCGCCTCGTCACCACGCTCGAAGGGCACACCGGCGCGGTGCGGTCCGTGTCGTTCCTCTCCGACGGGCGGCTGCTGGCCTCGAAGGGCACCGACGGCCGGGTGCGGCTGTGGGCCTGCGACACCTGGATGGAGATCGCCGCGCTGCCCGAGCCCGACGCCAGCAGCCTGTCGCCGACCCTCGCCTTCCACCCCACCCAGCCGACCCTGGCCACCGTCGGCGCGGACGGCTCCCTGGACAACGATTCCCTGGTACACGTCTGGCGGCTCGACCCGGATCGCCTGCTGCGCCGGTGGTCCCAGCCGGCGAACGTCACGTACACCTCCGCCAAGATCGTGCTCGTCGGTGACTCCGGTGTCGGCAAGACCGGGCTCGGCTTCCGGCTCGTCACCGGCCGGTTCAAGGAGCATCCGTCGACCCACGGCCAGCAGTTCTGGGTGATGGACGAGCTGGGCGCGACCCGGGTCGACGGCGCACAGTGCGAGGCGGTCCTCTGGGACCTGGCGGGCCAGCCGGACTACCGCCTCGTCCACGCGCTCTTCCTCGACGACGCCGACATCGCGCTCGTGCTCTTCGACCCGACCCGTGACGACGACCCGCTCCGCGGCGTCGACTACTGGCTGCGCCAGCTCGGCCCCGACCGCGAGATCGTGCTGGTGGCCGCGCGCTCCGACCGGGGCAGCGCCCGCCTCGCCGGCGAGGAGATCGAGCGGTTCCGGGCGGAGCGGGGCATCCGGGCGTACGTCGAGACGTCCGCGCTGGAGGGTGGCGGCCTCACCGAGCTCGTCGAGGTCATGCGCTCGGCGATCCGGTGGGACGAGCGGCCGACCACGGTCACCACGGCGACGTTCAAGTGGATCAAGGACACGGTCCTGGGGTTGAAGGAAGGCGAGCCCGGCGAGCAGGTCATCCTCTCGCCCCAGGAGCTGCGCGAGCGGCTGGAGCGCGACGGCCCGGCTCGGCGCTTCACCGACGCGGAGATGCTCAGCGCCGTCGGCCACCTCGCCACCCACGGCTACGTCGCGCTGCTGCGTACGTCGACGAACGAGACGCGCATCCTGCTCGCGCCCGAGCTGCTCAACAACGTCGCGGCCTCGATCGTGCTGGAGGCGCGCCGCAACCCGAAGGGGCTCGGCTCGCTGGAGGAGCGGCGGGTGCTGGCCGGCGACTACCCGTTTCCCGAGCTGGCCGGCCTGTCCACAGGGGAGCGTGAGGCCCTCGTCGACTCCGCCGTCGGGCTCTTCCTCAGCCACAACGTCTGCTTCCGCGAGACCGACCCGCTCACCTCCCGCGTCTACCTCGTCTTCCCCGAGCTGATCAATCTCAGGCGCCCGGCGGTCAAGGACGCGCCGGTCGAGGAGGGCGCGGCGTACACGGTCACCGGCGCGATCGAAAATGTCTACGCCTCGCTTGTCGTGCTGCTCGGGTACACGGACGTCTTCGCCCGCGCCCACCAGTGGCGCAGCCAGGCCGAGTACGCGTTCGGCGACGGCCAGGCGTGCGGCTTCCGGCTGGAGGCCGAACGGGAGGGCGAGCTCGACCTGGTCCTCTACTTCGGCGTGGACATGGGCGAGCCGATCCGCCGGCTCTTCCAGAGCCTGTTCGAGAGCTTCCTCGCCCGGCGAGACGTGACCGTGCGCCGGTTCGAGGCGGTCGAGTGCAGCAAGGGGCACCGTATCCACCGCGCGGTGGTCCGCGAGCGGCTGGCCGCCGGCGCCGTCGACGTGTTCTGCACCGGGTGCGGCGAGCAGCTCTCGCTCGCCCGCGCGGACGAGCCGATCCGGCTCACCCGCGGGCAGTCCCGCGACGTGCAGGCGCAACGCCTCACCGCGGGCCAGCGGTCCAGGTTCGAGCAGGCGGTGTTCCGGCTGAAGACGTACGTGACGCAGGCCGGCCCGGCCCAGCCGACCTGCTTCATCAGCTACGCGTGGGGCAACCCGGAGCAGGAGCGGTGGGTCGCCCGCGAGCTGGCCACCGACCTCGCCAAGGCGGGCATCACCGTGATCCTCGACCGCTGGGAAAACAGCCGGATCGGGGCGAGCGTGCCACGCTTCATCGAGCGGGTGCACGCCGCCGACCGGGTCGTGGTCGTGGGCACGCCGCTCTACCGGCGCAAGTACGACAACAACGAGGCGATCGGCGGCTTCGTGCTGGCCGCCGAGGCCGACCTGATCGGCACCCGGATGATCGGCGTCGAGAGCCGCAAGGAGACCGTGCTGCCGATCCTGCTTGAAGGCACCGAGCAGGACGCGCTGCCGCCGCTGCTCCAGGGCCGCGTGTACGGCGACTTCCGGCGGCCGGACGACTACTTCCTCACGGCGTTCGACCTGATCCTGAGCGTGCACGGGATAATGCCGCGCGACCCGGTCGGCGCGGAGCTGCGAGACGAGATCCGCGACTTCCTCAGACAGCCGTGAGGGGGCGGACCCGCCGGGCCCGCCCCCTCATCGCTTGCCAGTTGGCGTCAGAGACGCTGGCCGGTCACCGCGTGGAACGCGTGGTTCGCGCCGACGCGCGGCTTGACGAAGACCGTCTCGCCCATGTTGGGCATGTGGCGGCGGTCGGTGCGGACGGTGAACCGCTCGGAACCGCCGTCGAGGGCCGCGTGCCCGTACACGTTGGCGTCGGAGCCGAGGTCTTCGACCAGCTCGACGACGACGGGCAGGCCGCCCTCGGTCGCGCTCACCAGGTCGCAGTCCTCGGGCCGGAAGCCAACCGTGACCTTGCCGTTGCCGCTGTCGGCCTGCGCCGCGGCGATCTGCTCGCGGGTGAGCGGCACGATCATGGAGGCGAAGACGGCGCCCTGCTCGGTGAGCGGGACGGTCTTGATGTTCATGGCGGGCGAGCCGATGAAGCCGGCCACGAAGACGTTGCCCGGGCTGTCGTACAGCGCGCGCGGGGTGTCCACCTGCTGGAGCACGCCGTCGAGGAGGACCGCCACGCGGTGGCCCATCGTCATGGCTTCGACCTGGTCGTGCGTCACGTACACGGTGGTGATGCCGAGCTTGGCCTGGAGGGTCGCGATCTGGGTACGCGTCTGCACACGGAGCTTGGCGTCCAGGTTGGACAGCGGCTCGTCCATGAGGAAGACCTGCGGCTCACGCACGATCGCGCGGCCCATCGCGACACGCTGGCGCTGACCGCCGGAGAGCGCCTTCGGCTTACGGCTCAGGTACTCCTCGAGCTGGAGCAGCGCGGCCGCTTCCTTGACCCGCCGGTCGATCTCCGACTTCGAGGTCTTGCGGAGCTTGAGGGCGAACGCCATGTTCTCGTACACCGTCATGTGCGGGTACAGCGCGTAGTTCTGGAAGACCATCGCGATGTCGCGGGCCTTGGGCGGCAGGTGGGTGACGTCGCGGGTGTCGATGTGGATCGAGCCCTCGTCGACGTCCTCCAGGCCGGCGAGCATCCGCAGGCTCGTGGACTTTCCGCAACCGGACGGGCCGACCAGGACGAGGAACTCCCCGTCGCCGATCTCCAGATCCAGGTGGTCGACCGCGGGACGCTCAGTGCCCGGGTAGATCCGGGTGGCGTTGCTGTACCTGACCGTAGCCATGGTGAAGCGCTTCCTTTCACCGGCAGGAACGTGCCGGACGATCCGAGTGAAGGAGCGACCGGCACACGCCGTGCCGGTCAACGGGCGCGCACCAGGTGTCGCCCGTGTCACGCAACGGTAAACGGTTTCCGCCTGCCTGCCAAGGTCAGAGCCACTCCTTGGGCGCGCCCGAGAGGATCATTCGGTCACACGGGCACGAACGACGCGCCGGTCGCACCGTCACACAGCGAGGGCCTTTCAACACGCCGCGTACGCTGGCTAAACGCGGATCACGAGGCATGCCCGTCGGTCGTTATGCTTGCGGACGACATGCCCCTGTAGCTCAGCTGGCCAGAGCACTCGCCTTGTAAGCGAGTGGTCGTCGGTTCGAATCCGACCGGGGGCTCGTGCGTAGCTGGCTGGTCGGGCTGGCGATCGCAGCCGGCTGCCTCATCGCGAGTTGGGCGCTGCTCGTGCTGCTGGCCCGGCGGCTGCCGCCCGGCATCCTGCGTGACCTGGCGGCGTTCATCCCCGACTGCGTGACGACCGTGCGGCGGCTGCGCAAGGATCCGCGCGTGCCCCGCCGGGCGAAGGTGGCGATCGTCGTGGCCGGCCTCTGGGTGGCCAGCCCGATCGACCTGATCCCCGAGTTTCTGCCGGTGATCGGCCCGCTCGACGACATCGTCGTAGTCGCGCTCGCCCTGCGGTACGCGGGCCGTCGTGTGCCCCGAGAAGTCCTGCTCGGCGCCTGGCCCGGCGATCCGAAGCTGCTGGAGCGCCTGCTGGGAAAGGCTGAGGGGCGCGGGTCGGACTGACCCCGCGCCCCTCGAAGAGAACACTCAGAACGGCATGTACGCCAAGCCAGGCATTCCCGCCAGGCTGCCGTTGGTGGGCAGCACGCGGGTGACGTTGCTGATGTCACCCACCAGCGGGAGCCCGACCTGCGCGGCCTCGGTGTAGTCGGCGTCCTCGCCGGCCACCGGGCGCTCGTTCGTGCTGTGCCGCCGGTGGTTCGGCGCCTTGCTGTCGGCGTCGTCCGCGTCCGCCGGGGCGGGCAGGGTCGTCGCCGGGCCGCCCGCGCCGGGCAGGCCGCCGGTGAGCGAGCCCAGGGCGCCCACTACCGGCAGGTCGTTCGTCGGGTTGTCCGACGCGCCGGGGACGCCCTTGAGGTTCAGGTCGCCGACCAGCGGGAGCGTGGCGACCGGCGGCAGGGCCTCCGGCTCGCCGTACTCGAACGAGCGGGTGAACAGCTCCGGGTTCTGCGCGGTCATGGCCTCGCCGATCAGGGCCGGCACCATGTCCTGCGCCTGGGAGCCGGTGGAGCGGGCGACACCGTTGGTGTTGCCGCGCACCGCCTTGCGGGTGCTCACGCCGGGGATCGCGTCGCCGGGAACGAGCCCCAGCGAGGCGGGCACGGCGGCGCCGGCGCGCGAGGCGTCCACATCGGACGTCGCGGGCACCAGGTCGTCCATGCCGCCGGCGTTGGCGCTCATGCCGTTCGCGCCGTTGAGCAGCGTGGTCGTGGTGCCGCTCAGGCCGAGCGAGTCGACCGCGCGGGTCGCGCCTACGGTGTCGGTGAACGTGCCGGCGACCGGCAGGTCCGAGATCAGGTTTGGCTTCTCGGTCTGCGCCTCGCTGCCCGCGCCGAGCGCGCGGTCGAGCGAGCCGTGGCCCAGCGCGTCGGCGCTGACCGAGGCGGTGGGTGACGACGGCGCGGAGCCGACGAAGCCGAGGTCGCGGGTCGGTGCGACGTCGCCGCCGAGGGAGCCGAGCTGCCCGCCCAGCACCAGGTCCGACCGGCCCACCTGGGCGTTCGGGCCCATGTTGACCTGCGAGAAGTCTTTACCGCCGAGAGGGGTGAAGAAGCCGTCGAGCACGCCCTGAAGCTGCTGCGGGTCGTTGGTCGGGGTGGCGTCGACGTCCTCGGCTTGTGCGGCGCCGCCGCCGAGCAGCAGGAACCCGCCGGCGATGCCGACAGTCCCCACCGCACGATAGAACCACTTGTTCATGTCCATCCATTCAGTGCTTACCGGTAGCACCGAGCAATTGGTGCTAAGTACGCCAAAGCGTCCAACGAGCCGCGCGCCAAACCGTTCCTGTCACGGCAAAAGTTCATGATCGCGAGGGCTGCGTGGGGTGACCCCCCTGGCTACCATCCGGGGAATGTCGGTGGACCCCTGGCGTAACCGGGCGCGTCGCGCGGTGGTTTCCCGCCTGCGAGAAGGGTTTCGTGCCAACGGCGACGCGCCGCACTACGTCGTCTGCGGCAGCGATCCCTTGGCATTCCGCGTGGTCATGGAGCTGACGCAGTCGTACGAGGCGCGGATCACCGTGATCGTGCCGACCCGCCGGCGCCCCGACGGGCCGGATATCGCCGAGATCAAGGGCATCCACCTGATCCGGTCCGACCGGCTCGACGAAGACACGCTCCGCCGGGCGGGCCTGGTCGGCGCCGACGGTCTCGCGCTGCTCCATCAAAACGACGTGGGCAACATCCACGCCGCCCTTGTCGCGCAGGATATCGAGCCCCGCGTGCGCCTGGTGATCCGCATGTTCACGCCGCGGCTGGCCGAGGGCGTGAAACGGCTGTTCACCGACTGCGATGTGATGTCCGACTCGGCGATGGCGGCGCCCGCGTTCGTGGCCGCCGCGCTGGGTGAGCCGGCACCGACCGACTTCCACCACGCCGGCCGCAACTTCTACGTGGCGCGGCGGTCGGAGGTGCTGCCGGACAGCATCGTCTGCGCCCTGGCCGACACCCGCGAGCGCAACAACCCACGGGTGCTGCCGGCCGACCAGAGCCGGGCCGACCTTGTGCTCGCCGAGGTCCGCGGCCAGCAGGCCGGCACGGTCATCGCGGCCCGGCGGATCGTGCAGAGGCGCCGGCGGCAGCGGCCGTTCGCGGTGCTCTTCCGTGGCTTGCGCTGGTTTGTCAGCCGCAAGCTGGGCATCGCCACCATCGCGGTGCTGCTGGTATCGGCGATCTTCGGCGCACTCCTGGCCCGGACGGACGGGCTCTCGCCGTGGCAGGCCCTCTACTCCACGCTGCTCACCACGGTCACCGGGTCCGATGTGGACCTCGACGAGTCGCTTGGCGTGCAGATCATCCACATCGTGCTGACGCTGGCGGGGCTCGCGCTCGTACCGCTGATCACCGCGGTCGTGGTCGACGCGATCGTCAACGCCCGCCTCGCGCTCAACGCCGGCCGCCTGCGGATGCCCCGGGAAAACCATGTGGTCGTGGTGGGCGTCGGCAACGTCGGCACGCGCATCATCCGCCAGCTGCACGAGCTCGGCATCGAGGTCGTGGCGATCGACAAGGACCCGGCAGCCCGAGGCGCGCCGGTCGCCCGCCACCTCAACATCCCCTTGATCATCGGGGACGCCTCGCAGGAGTCCGTGCTTCGCGCCGCCTCGGTCGACACCTGCCAGGCGCTGGTGGTGGTCTCGACCGACGATGTGAGCAACCTCCAGGCCGCGCTCAACGGCCGCTCGATCCGCCCGGACGTGCGGGTGGTGATGCGCCTGTTCGACGGCGACCTGGCCTACCGGATACAGAGGGCGTTCAACATCGGCACCTCGCGCAGCGTGTCCTACCTGGCCGCGCCCGCGTTCGTGGCCGCGCTGATGAACCGGGACGTGATCGCCACCATCCCCGTCGACCGCCACGTGCTGCTGGTCTCCGAGGTGGTGGTCGCGCGCAGCTCGTCCCTCGACGGCGCCTCGGTCGCCGACGCCAGCCGGGCCGGCGAGGTGCGGGTCATCGCGCTCGCCAAGTTCGGCGAGCCCCGTCCGATCTGGACGCCGTCGGACGCGTTCCGGATCAGCGGCGGCGACCGCATCACCGTCGTCGCCCGCCGCTCCGGCTTGGGCTGGCTCCTCAAACAAGCGACCGAACAACCCGTCGAACCCGCCACCGAAACGTCATAACCGCGGCGTCCGTCGTGCTCGGGTGGCCTCACCCGTCGCTGTCGGCCCGGAGGATCTTCGCGGACAGGTGCAAGCGCCCTAGAGCGACGGTGTCAGCTCGACGCCGAGTACGGCCTGCTCGTCGGGGCGGTGGACCAGCACGTCGGCGAGGAACGACTGGACCGCGGGTGCCAGGCCCACGTCGCGGCCGGCCTCCTCGGACAGGCGCCACCGGTGCTCGATGATCTGTACGAACAGCTCCGACGGCTCCAGCTTGCGCCGCAGGTGCGCGGGCACCGCCCGGACGACCGGCTCGAACACCTCGGTCAGCCAGCGGTGCGCGGCCTGCTGCTCGTCGGAGAGGTCGCTCTCGGCGCGGTACGTGTCGAGGTCGTTGAGCAGCCGGCGGGCCTGGTTTTCCTCGGCGTCGAGCCCGGTCAGGCGCAGTAGCCGGCGGGTGTGGTAGCCGGCGTCGACGACCTTCGGGCGCACGCGGTAGCCGCCGTCGCCGTCGACGAGAGCCATCGCCACCTCGGCCACGTCGAAGCCGAGGTCGTTGAGGCGGCGGATGCGTCCCTCGATGTCGTGGCGGTCTTCGCGCTTGACCTCCTGCTCGTAGGTGATCTCGTGCCACAGCCGCTCGTAGCGCTCGACGACCTCCTCGGAGACCACCTCGGGGTCGATCGAGTCGTGCAGCAGCCCGGCGGCTTGCAGGTCGAGCGCCTCGCCGAAGATGTTGACCCGCGCGATCTCCAGGTCTTCGCCGCGCTGGCCCTTGGAGAGCGACGGGCGCAGCGCGCCGGTCTCGGCGTCGACCAGGTACGCCGCGAAAGCACCCGCGTCGCGCCGGAACAGGGTGTTGGAGAGCGAGCAGTCGCCCCAGAAGAAGCCGGTGAGGTGCATCCGCACGATCAGCGCGGCCAGCGCGTCGAGCAGGCGGGTCATCGTCTCGGGGCGGAGCGTGTGCGAGAAGAGCGCCCGGTAGGGCAGCGAGAACTGGAGGTGCCGGGTGATCAGCACCGGGTCGAGCGGCTCACCGTCCAGGGTCGCCCGGTCGGCCACAATCGCCACCGCCTGCACGGCCGGGAAGTCGATCCGCTCCAGCGCGCGCAGCAGGTCGTACTCACGCTCGGCCACCCGCTCGCCGGTCTCCTTGACCGCGTACACGGTGCCGCCGAGCTTCACGAATCGCACCACATGCCGCGATATGCCCTGGGGGAGCGCTACCAGGTGGTCGGCAGGCCACTCCTCCAGCGGAGTCGACCATGGGAGGTCGAGCAACGCGGGGTCTACGAGGGCCGATGTGATCCGCACGCCCACAAGCATGCCGGTTCGAGGGTGCGCGTCGCTGCTAACCGTGGCTCGTTACACACAGTCGGAACGGATTGTCACGGTATGTGTTTGTGGGGGAGTGGAATGCGGCGAACTGTGGCGCTGGCAGCGGGGGCCTGCACAGTGGTGGCGCTCGCGGGGGTGGCCGGCGCGACGGCGTACGCCCGAACGGGGGAAAAGCCGGAAGCCGTGGTGGCGAGCGCGCGGCCGGCGGCGGGCGAGGTGAAGGCCGATCCGGCGGGTGCGGGCGCGGCGCCCGACCAGGCCGCGCCGCCCCGCAAGGCGGCCGGCCCACCGCGGACCGAGGAGCGCGGTCAGGGCCGCGGGCTCGTCGGGCGGGAGCAGATCGGGGCGATCGAGCAGGTCGACCGGGTCATCGGGTACCTGGACGGCGAGCGCAAGATGACCCTCCGGTATCCCGGCGCCACCTACGTCAAGCCGCACTTCAGCCGGATCCTGCTGCTGCCCGGCGACTACCTGACGGTCTCCGACCCCAGCGGCGCCGAGGTGCACCGGGTCGAATCCGGCCTGCTGCCCAGCGCCGGCCGGTGGGGCATGTCGGTCTCCGGCGACACGGCCGTGGTCGAGCTGCACTCGATCCGCCCCGACCTGCTCGGCCTGGAGTCGACGATCGCCAACCTGGGCGTGGGCGTCGACCGGGTGGCGCACGGCTTCACCCCGGACGAGCGGGCCAGCCAGCCGCGGCGCGTGCCGGAGAGCGTCTGCGGCGGCGACCAGAAGGCGGACGCCGTCTGTTACAAGTCGAAGGACCCGGTCGCGTACGAGCGCTCGAAGGCCGTCGCCCGCCTGCTCATCAACGGCAACGAGCTGTGCACCGCGTGGCGGGCCGGCCCGAACAACCGCTTGATGACCAACAACCACTGCATCGTGACCTCGGCTGACGCGTACGACACCGAGGTGTGGTTCAACTACCAGTGCGCCCAGTGTGGCGGGCACGCGGTCTTCCGGGCGACCAAGGTGTGGGGCGAGAAGGTGCTGAGCACCAACGAGGAGCTCGACTACACGCTGTTCACCGTCGAAGACTTCGACCTGGTGAAAAAGTTCGGCTACCTACAGTTCGACCTGCGGCGGCCGGCGAAGGGCGAGGAGCTCTACATCCCGCAGCACCCGGCCGGTAACCCCACCGAGATCGCGATGACCAGCGACGAGGACGCCAAGGGCAACTGCGCGGTCGACGACCCCAACTACACCGGGTACGCCGCGGGCTCCGACATCTCCTATCTTTGCGACACAGAGGGCGGCTCGTCCGGTTCACCGGTGATCTCCAAGCGCACCGACAAGGTGCTCGCGGTGCACCACTTCGGTGGCTGCCCCAACTCCGGCGTGCGCATGGACCTGATCTACAACAAGATCAAGTCGCAACTGTAGCTTGGGGTTCGTGCAGGAGACTCGCGCCGAGCCCACCAGGTCAGCGGGCCGCCGGCTCGGCCAGGTGTGGCCCGCGGGTTGGTGGTTCGACGCCCTGTTGCTGGTCGGGTTCGCCGGCCTGACCGCCGCGCTCGCGGCAGGCTGGCTCCTCGACCTCGACCAGGCCGTCGCCGACTGGGTCTTCGACCACGAGTGGGACCCGGCCTACTGGGTCACCCGCACGCTCAACTTCCTCGGCAGCGGCAGCCCGCTCACGCTGATCAGCGCCGGCATCGCGATCTGGCTCGGCGTCCGCCGCCGCTCGGCGTGGCCGTTCGCACTGGTGGTGTCGGCCTTCCTGGCCACCGGCTTCGCCATCCTGCCGCTCAAGCTCTGGACCGACCGCGCCGCGCCGCGCTCGACCCTCCCGGACGCGGTGGAGCTCTTCAACCATTTGCCGCCGGGCGAGTACAGCCTCTCCTATCCCTCCGGCCACCTGGTCAACACGATCGTCTGGTACGGCGTGCTCACGCTGCTCCTGGCACCTTGGCTCGGCCGGACGGCCCGCCGCTGGATCCGCATCGCGCCCCCGGCGATCGTCTTCTGCACGACGGTCTACCTGAACTTCCACTGGGTCACCGACTCGGTGGCCGGCCTGCTGCTCGGGTTGCTGCTCGACCGCCTCCTGACGCGCATCCCCTGGCCGTCACTCCCCCGCCCGGACGCCTAGAGCCAGGAGCCGGCGCGCATCACGCGCTCGACGCGCAAGGTGTCGTCGAGCACGACGAGGTCGGCGCGTAAGCCGGGCGCCAGCGCGCCCACGTCGCCGGCGACCCCGATCGCGCGCGCCGGGGTCAGAGTGGCCATGCGGACCGCGTCCACGATGGACACCCCCGCGTGTATCGCCTGGCGCAGCGCCGCGTCCATCGTGAGCGTGCTGCCGGCGATCGAGCCGTCGCGGGACAGCCGGGCCACGCGGTCGGCCACGACGACGGCCTGGCCGCCCAGCTCGTACTCGCCGTCGGGCATCCCGGCCGCCGCCATCGCGTCGGTGATCAGGGCGGCTCGGTCAGGGCCGGCGACCTTGGCGGCGAACGCCAGCGTGCCGTCGTGCAGGTGGATGCCGTCGGGGATCAGCTCGCAGACCACCGAGTCGGCCCCGAGCAGCGCGAAGACCGGGCCGGGCTCGCGGTGGTGCGGCGGGCGCATGCCGTTGAAGACGTGGGTACCGACCGTGGCGCCGGCCTCGATCCCGGCGAGCGTCTGGTCGTACGTGGCGTCGGTGTGCCCGATCGCGGCCACCACGCCGTGGGCGCCGAGCAGCTTGATCGCGTCGAGTGCGCCCGTGCGCTCCGGGGCGATCGTGACCATTCGCACCGCACCCCCGCCGAGCGCGAGCAGCGCGGCGAGCTCCTCCGTGGACGGGTCGCGCAGGTAGGCCGGGTTTTGCGCACCGCAGCGCACCTCCGACAGGTACGGCCCCTCGTAGTGGACGCCGGCCAGCACGCCCTCGGCCACCAGCGGGGCGAAGGCGGCGGTGGCGGCGCGCATCAGCTCGTACGGCGAGCTGACCAGGCTGGCCAGCAGCGTCGTCGTGCCGTGTCGCAGGTGGAAGGCGGCCGCCTCGCGCGCCGCCGCCGGGTCGCCCGTGGTGAACGTGTGCCCGCCCCCGCCGTGCGTGTGGATGTCGACGAACCCGGGCACGATCCAGGTGTCGCTCGCCGGGGCGCCGGTGCCGACCGTCACGATCGTGTCGCCGGCCACCTCCACGTAGCCGCTCTCGACAACGCCGTCCGGCGTCACCACCCGCCCCCCGACCCTCATGTGCGTGCGTCCAGGGCCAGGAGGGCCGCGCCGACGCAGCCGGCCTCGTCGCCGAGTGCGGCGTGCACCAGGGCCGGCTCGCGCTGGAAGCGCAGCCGCTCGCGGATCGCCACGCGCAGCGGGTCGAGCAGCATGCCGCCGGCCTCGGCCAGGCCGCCGCCGAGCACCATCGCCTCCGTGTCGTAGAGCGTCTGGGCGGTGACCAGCCCGTCCGCCAGTACCTCGATGGTCTCGGTCCAGACCTCGATCGCGACGGGGTCGCCAGCGGCGGCGAGGGCGACCACCTCGGCGGCCGTCGCCTGCCTGCCGGCGGTCGCCTCGTATCGGCGGCTCACCCCGGCGGCGGACGCCTCCGCCTCCAGACAGCCGCGCGCGCCGCAGCCGCACGGGGTGCCACCCGGGCGTACCACGATGTGTCCCAGCTCGCCCGCGGCGCCGTGCGCGCCGGCGAAGCCCTGCCCACCGACCACGTGGGCGGCCGCGATGCCGGTGCCGATCGCGACGAAGAGCACGTGCCGGAAGTCACGCCCGGACCCCAGCCTGGCCTCGGCCAGGCCACCCGCACGCACGTCGTGGCCGAGCGCCGCGGGCAGTCCGAGCCGCGCCGACACAAGATCACGCAGGGGTACGTCCCGGAAGCCCACATTCGCGGACCAGACCGCGACGCCGGCCGCCTCGTCGACGACGCCGGGCGAGGTCAGGCCCACCGCGACCGGGGTGAGGCCGTCGGCGCGTGCCTTGTCGGCGAGGCCGCTGGCCAGGTCGAGGATCGTCTCTACGACGGCGGCGGGGCCGCGGGCGGCGCCGGTGGGGTGGCGCTCGGTGTGCAGCACCTCGCCAGCGCCGGACACGAGCGCGCACTTGATGCCGGTGCCGCCGACGTCCAGCGCGACGACCGCGCTGGTCACGCCCGGCCTCGCCGCGCCGCAGGCGGGCGCGAGGCGTCGTCTCGCTCGCTCATGCGAGGACGACCGATCTGCTCAGGTGGCGGGGTGCGTCCGGGTCGAGGCCGCGGCTGGCGGCCAGCGCGACCGCGAAGCGCTGGGCCAGGATGAGGTCGGCCATCGGGTCGAGCGGCTTGCGGCCGCCGCCCCACCGGCCGAGCGCGGAGTAACCGCCGCCCAGGCTGCCGTGCACGAAGGCGGCGCCGGTGGCCGCCACGTCTTCGGCCAGCCCTTCCGGCACCTCGCCGAACGCCCACACCGCGCGGCCGGTCGCCGCGACGGAGATGGGGCCGTGGCGGTAGTCCATGGCCGGGTAGGCCTCGGCCCAGAACGTGGCCGCCTCACGGGCCTTCAGCGCCGCCTCGTGGGCGAGACCCACGGTCCAGCCCCGCCCCAGGAACGTGACCTGGTCGATCATCGTGGGGTCGACCGGCAGGGGTGCGCGCACGGCGACCTCCGCGTCGACCGCGACCGGGCCGAGATCCTCGCCGAGGTGGGCGCGGAGTAGTGCGAGCGCCGTGGTCGCGAAGCGGGTCTGCACCACCGACCGCTCGTCGGCGAAGGGCAGCAGCACCGCGTCGCTCGAGAGCTGCGCCGCCGGTGCCGACGGGTCTCCGACGATCGCCGTGGTCGGCGCGTCGACGGCGCCGAGCAGGTCGAGTACCTCGGTGGTGGTGCCCGAACGGGTGATCGCCACGACGCGGTCGTAGCGCCGGGAGGCGGGAAACTCGGAGGCCTGGAACGCGTCGGTCTCGCCGTGGCCGGCGCGCTCGCGCAGCGCCGCGTACGCCATCGCCATGAACCACGACGTGCCGCAACCGACGACCGCGACCCGCTCGCCGGGGCGTGGCAGCGCTTCCGACCGGCCGGCCAGGTCTGCCGCTTGGCGCCAGCAGTCCGGCTGGCTGGCTATCTCACCGTCGACGTAAGCCATGATTCTCCTGCGCGTAACGGTTCAGACCGACCGGCTTTCGCGCGTCATTGTGCGCGGTCTGGCCGGCCGGTGGCAACCATGCGCAGCTTCGCGCAGCGGGCTGCTTTGCGTACGGATGTTTCGCGCACTATTGTGCACGCATTCATGCACGGTCCGTACTGCGGAGGCTACCGTGGATCGCTACGCACGCTGGAACGCCCTGCTGGAGCTGCTGACCGACAGCGGGCGGGTCAGCGTGGAAGACGCCGCCACCCGCCTCGACGTCTCGCAGGCCACGATCCGGCGCGACTTCGACCAGCTCGCCCAGCAGCAGATGATTACGCGCACGCGCGGCGGCGCTGTGGCCAACGGCGTCTCGTACGACCTGCCGTTGCGGTACAAGACGGCCAAGCACTCGGCCGAAAAGCAGCGCATCGGCGCGGCGGCCGCCGCTCTGGTGTCGCCGGGCATGGTCGTCGGCCTCAACGGCGGCACCACGATGACCGAGGTCGCCCGCGCGCTGGCCGTGCGCCCCGACCTCAACAGCGGCAACGACGGCGCTCAGCTCACCGTCGTGACCAACGCGCTCAACATCGCGAACGAGCTGCTCGTCCGCTCCCGGATGAAGATCGTGGTGGCCGGTGGTGTGGTGCGGCCGCAGTCGTACGAGCTGGTCGGACCCCTCGGCGGAGCACTCCTGCGCGAGGTGACGCTCGACGTGGCGCTGCTCGGCGTAGACGCGATCGACGTGCAGCTCGGCGCCGCCGCCCACCACGAGGGCGAGGCCTCGATGAACAACCTGATGGTGGCCCGCGCGAAGCGCGTCGTCATCATCGCGGACTCGTCCAAGCTGGGCGGCCACGCGTTCGCCCGGATCTGCCCGATCGAGCGGATCGAGATGCTCGTGACCGACTCGGGCGCACCTCCGGAGACCTTGGCCGCGTTCGAGGCGGCTGGAGTGCGGGTCATCTCCGCCTAATTCGGGGCAAGATCGACGGGGCAGCGGCCCTGGTGCATACCGAGTATGTTGTCGGCGTGACAGCGGTGCTGGAGATAGAAGGTCTGCGAAAGACCTACCGCAGCCGTCGTAAAGGCGCCCGGCGGGCGCTCGACGGCTTCGACATGGTGGTGGAGGCCGGCCAGGTGCACGGCTTCCTCGGCCCGAACGGGTCCGGCAAGACCACGACGTTGCGCACGTTGCTGGGCCTCATCCGCCCCAACGGCGGCCGGATGGCGATCCTGGGCCAGGAGGTGCCGGCCCGCCTGCCGGAGGTCGCCGGCCGGGTCGGCGCCATTGTGGAGAGTCCACAGTTCTTCCCGCACTTCTCCGCGCAGGACACGCTGTCGTTGCTGGCCGACGCCGGTGACGTGCCGCAGGTCCGGGTGGCCGAGGTGCTTGAGCTGGTGGGCCTGCGTGACCGGGCGAAGGAGCGGGTCAAGACCTACTCCCTGGGTATGAAGCAGCGCCTGGCCGTCGCGTCCGCCCTCCTCAAAAGCCCGGAGCTGCTGATCCTCGACGAGCCGGCCAACGGTCTCGACCCGGGCGGCATCCGGGAGATGCGCGACCTGATGCGGCAGCTCTCCGCGTCCGGCATGACGGTGGTGCTCTCCAGCCACATCCTCGGCGAGGTGCAGCAGATCTGCGACTCCGTCACGATCATCTCGCTGGGCCGGCGGGTCGCCTCCGGCCCGGTCGCGGAGGTGCTGGCGCAGCACTCCGGCGGCGGAGTCGTGGTGCGGCTGGAGTCCGCGACCGATCTTCCCGTGGCGGCGCAGGTGCTGGTCGCGGCCGGTGCGCGGGTCGACCTCAAGCCCGACCACCTGCTCGTCACCGGCGTCGAAAAGCCGGCGTGGGTCACCCGCACGCTGGCCGGCCGCGAGCTCTACGTGAGCGAGCTCGCCCCGGTCACCGTCGACCTCGAGAGCGTGTTCCTGGAGCTGACCGGCACCGCCCCGGTGGCCGGCGTGCACCGTCAGGTCGACCAGTCCGTGGAGGTGCCGGCATGAAGGGTCTGGTCAAGGCGGAGGTCCGTCGCCTCGCCAAGCGCCGCATCACCCGGCTGATGATGATCCTGCTGGTGCTCGGCCTGGGCACGATCGCGGTGGCCTTCTCCATCGCCAGCCACAAGATCGGCCCGACCCAGCTGGCCGCCGCGGAGGCGGACGCCCAGCGCGACTACGAGCAGGCTCTGCAATACCACCAGCAGATGGTCACCGAGTGCGAGGCGGCGAAGGCGCGCGGAGAGGACGTCACGCAGCGCTTCCCACCGGACTGCGGCAAGGAGGAGGGTTTCGCGCCGCAGCGCGAGCAGTTCGACTCGTCGTGGCACCTGCCGTACGAGTTCCACTTCCGCGACCAGTTCGGCGTCTTCATCTCGGTGTTCGCCGGCATCGTGGCACTCTTCGGCTTCATCGTCGGCGCCTCGTACGTCGGTGCCGAGTGGCACAGCGGCGGCATGATGAACCTCCTGCTGTGGCGCCCCCGCCGGCTCCCCGTGCTGTTCACCAAGCTGGGTGTGCTGCTCGGCGGCGTGCTCGCGGTGACGGTCGTGCTGGGCGCGGTGTGGACGGTCGTGTTCTGGTTCATGGGCAAGTTCGACGGGCAGACCGGCAAGATGACCCAGGGCGCCTGGGAGTCCTTCGCACTCAGCGGCGCGCGCGGCGCCGGCCTGGTGCTCGCGGTAACCGCGATCGCGTTCGGCCTCGCGTCGGTCGGCCGCCACACCGCGATGGCCCTCGGCGTGGCGATCGGCCTCGGCGTGGTCAGCGAGATCGGCATACGGATCGCGCTGGGCATCGCCCAGGTCCGCTTCGCCGACCGCTGGGTGCTGTCCACGTACGCGCTGGCCTGGTTCGAAAAGCGGTGGGAGCTGACCGACTGGAACTCGTGCAACTTCAGCTTCAGCGGCGAATGCGAACCAGATAAGTTCATCGTCACCTGGCAGCAGTCCGCCCTGGTCTTCGGCGTGGGAACGGCCGCGGTGATCGCCGCGGCGGTCTGGCTGATGCGCAGCCGAGACATCACGTGAGGTAGTCTCTTAGCACTTCCGTGCTAATCGATATCTCCGCGAGGCGCCTCATGAAGCACCCCGCCGCCAACCCTCGCGCGCTCGACGCCGAGGCTCCCCCCACTGTGGAGGATGACCTCGACGTCGAGCCCGACACAGACCTCGACTCGGCCGCCGACCTCGACTCGGCCGCCGACCTCGACGCGGCTCCGGCCCCGGTCGAGGACGAGGTGCCGGCTCTTTCCGAGCGGGAGCTCCAGATTTTGGCGTTCGAGAGCAAGTGGTGGAAGCATGCCGGCTCGAAGGAGCAGGCCATCCGCGACGAGTTCGACCTGTCCGCGACGCGCTACTACCAGATCCTCAATGGACTGCTCGACAACCCGGCGGCGCTAGCCCACGACCCGATCCTGATCGGCCGGCTGAGGCGCATCCGCTCCACCCGCGCCCGCACCCGCCGCCGCTAACGTGGCACTGAGCCAGCGACACAAATCGCGACGTAAGTCTCATGTCCACGATCGGCGCGTACATGTACGCCAATTGTGAAAGCTGCTAGATCCGCAGTGTGTTCGCGTCCGTCAAAGAGCGAGTCGCGAACCAGTCGCGGGATCACCGACTCGAGCCGCGCGCCCGCCTCCAAGCGATAGCGCAGCAGGTCGTCCTCCGTAGGCATTAGATGATCTGTAAACGTATCGGTGGTCAGGGTTGGCCTGTGGTCCCTGTTGTAGTGTGCGCGCGCCGACCTGCCCTCAGCTGCGAGAATCGCATAGAAGTCGTCCGGGCTCCCCGCCTCACGGATGCCCGCCGCGACGACCCACGGGCGATCGGCCTCAGGCCACACCGCGCCTCTCCACCGCCGTACCTTGACCTTGAACAAGACGTGGTCATCGATAGCGCGGATGCGTTCGTGGGCGACGTCGTTCTTGCTGAACTGCTCCGTCGCCTTCCCTAGAATTGGATGATCTATCTCATCTAGTGGCTCGTCGATGGTGGGTAGGGGGAGCTTTAGATCATCGCGTAGACAGCGCAGAGTCGGGCGGGCATCTTCCACGCCGACGATTACCACCTGATTCCGCCGAGCCGGTCTATATCTTGCGACGATACTGCGGTTATAACGGCAACGCGCGACTTGGTGGTGCCGTCCAGCACGCGCATGCCTCGGACATAGCGTTGTGGATCTCCTCGCGACGCTCAGCGAGATAGGCGCGGACCGCCTCGGCAACGAGGTCCTTCTTCGTCATGCCGAGGAAGTGCGCGCCTTGCGAGATCAGCTCGTCGGTCTCGGGGTCGACCTTGAGAGGGGCCTGGCGCTTGGCGCGCGTGTCGGTTTCCATACGAGCACCTCCGTTCACCGCACCGTGGTACCTCAGTACCTCAGTACCTCGGGTCAGCGCTCAGTGGGTGGCTTGCTGCTCGGCGTAGGTCTCCAGCCAGGCGACCTGGCCCGGATCCAATGACGGCCGCACGCGTTTCCGTGCGGTGGTTACGTGGACGGCGGTCACGGAGGAGGCCTCCAGGGACTCGCGCATCGCGGCCAGCGCGGCCTCGCGGATCAGCGCGGCGCAGTCGGCGGCGGAGAAGCCCTCCAGAGACGACGCCAGCGCCGTCAAGTCGACGTCTTCGGCCAGGGGGACGTTGCGGGAGGCGGCGCGCAGGATCTCGCCGCGGGCCTCGGCGTCGGGTGGTGGCACGTACACGAGGCGTTCCAGCCGGCCGGGGCGGAGCAGGGCGGCGTCTACCAGGTCGGGGCGGTTGGTGGCGCCGACCACGACAACGTTGCGCAGTTCTTCTACCCCGTCGAGCTCGGTCAGCAGGGCGGCGACCACGCGGTCTGTCGTGCCGCCGTCGGTGGCCTGGCCGCGTATCGGGGCCAGCGCGTCCACCTCGTCCAGGAAGACGAGGGTGGGGGCGGCCTCGCGGGCGCGGCGGAAGAGTTCGCGTACCGCCCGCTCGCTGTCGCCGACCCATTTGGAGAGCAGCTCGGCGCCCTTGACCGACAGCACGTTGGCCTTGCCGGTGCCGGCGATGGCCTTGACCAGGTAGGTCTTGCCGCAGCCGGGCGGGCCGTAGAGCAGCACCCCGCGGGGCGGCTGCACGCCCAGCCGGGCGAAGGTGTCGGGATACGTCAGCGGCCACAGCACCGACTCGGTCAGCACCTGTTTGACCTCGACCATGTCGCCGACGTCGTCGACGGTGACGGCGGCGAGCTCCAGTGTGGACTGTGCCATCGAGGTCGGGCGGACGACCTCCAGCGCGGCTTCGAAATCGGCCATCGAGACGGTGGAGGGTGCGTCGTCGCCGGAGGAGCGGATGCGCAGCGCCGCGCGTACGCCGGCCTCTCGGGCGAGCGCGGCGAGGTCGGCGGCGACGAAGCCTGGTGTACGGCCGGCCACGTCGTCCAGCCGGACGTCCTCCGCGAGCGGCATGCCGCGGGTGAGGACGGCCAGCTGCTCGCGGCGCATCGCGGCGTCGGGCAGGGCCACGGCTAGCTGCACGGCCAGCAGGTCTGGGCCGCGCAGCGTGGGATCGACGGACTCGGGGCGGCTGGTGGTGCAGATGACGGCGGCGCCGGCGCGGACGAGCTCGGCGATCAGCTGGCGGAACACCGTCGACAGTGGACCAGGCTGGTCGCGCGGTGCCAGCGCCTCCACATCGGAGACGAGGAGGACGGCCGGGCCGCTCTTGCGCACGCTCGCGGCAGCCGACCGGAGCCGGCCGGCCGCGTCGTTGTTGGTGAGCGCGGCCACCTCGGGGGCCCAGACGGTGGTCACGGTGGCGCCGACGGCGGCCGCGACCGCGCGTACGAGTGCCGACTTGCCCGAGCCGGCCGGGCCGGTGACGAGCACGCCGAGCGCGACCGTGGTGCCGAGCTTGGTGAGCACCTCGCGGTGGTGGAAGCCGAGGTCGAGCAGCTCGGTCAGCTCCTGCGCCTGGGTGCGCAGCCCCGGCAGGTCGTCGATGGACGGCGCTTCCTCGGCCGAAGCGGTGGCGGGTGGCTGCACCGCCACCGAGCCGGGCTCGTGCGTGGCCTGGCCACCGTCCCAGGCGACGACGGTGTCCATTGTGACCAGTGCGGCGTCAGCCGGCTCGACGGCACCGACGGTGAGCAGGGTGCTCGTCCACGCGTACCCCACTGTGTTGGCGAGGCTGCGCCGCGCGGCCTGGATGAGGGCGCGGACGCCGGACTCGGTCACCACGTCTTGGGGTAGGAGCGAGACGTTGTCGCCGGCGGTGACCACCTTGCCGAGCAGCGCGAGGCGGAGCATCTCGGGGGAGACGGCCGCGATGATCTCGGCGGGCCCGGCCAGCGTGACGCGGCGGGCGGCCACGACCGGCGCGGGCGCGACCGTGATCTGGCCGCCGTCGCGCACGCCGAGGTTGCCGAGGATGAGGTCGTCGGCATAGAGCAGGGCGCGGCTGGCGCCGGCCTCGGCGCGGGCCGCGATGCCGGCGGTCGCGCGCCGGCCGGTCATCCGCACCGGGTCGCCGGGGTTGAGGTCGAGCGCGGTCAGCACCTCGGGATGGAGCCGCACCACCCCTCGGCGGGCGTCAAGTGCCGCCGGACGCATGCTTGCGGTCAGCGTGAGATCGCGTTCGGCCACCCGCCGAGAGTAGCCCGGCGGTTCATCCTGAGAGGCTTCTCAGCCAGGTCGGGGCGGCGCGCCGTACCGTTTGGCTCATGCCATCGATCCGGTCGCCGCGCGTCCGCCGCGCCCTGCCCGCGGCGGCGGTCGCGTTCGCCCTGCTCGCCGCGGCGACGGTGTGGGTGGCCTGGCCAGAGTCGGCGGCGTATACGACGGAGCAGCAGATCGTCTCCGTCCGCTCCGGGCCGGGCGGCGACGAGCCGGTCGACCTGGACACGACGCTCTACCTGCCCACCGAGCGGAGTGGCCCGGTGCCGGCGGTGCTGCTCGCGCACGGCTTCGGCGGCACCAAGGAGAGTGTGCGCACCGACGCCGAAGACCTGGCCGGGCTCGGCTACGCGGTGCTGGCGTACACGGCACGAGGCTTCGGGCGCAGCGGCGGCGAGATCCACCTCGACAGCCCCGACTACGAGGTGCGCGACGCGCAGCGCCTCCTCGACTGGCTCGCCGCCCGCCCCGAGGTCCGCAAGGACGCCGGCGGAGACCCGCGGGTGGGCGTCGTCGGCGGCTCGTACGGCGGTGGGCTCGCGCTCCTGCTCGCCGCCCAGGACCAGCGGGTCGACGCGATCGTTCCCATGATCACCTGGAACGACCTGGCCCGCTCCTTCCTGCCCCAGTCCACCGGCGGTGATCCGGTCGACGGGGTCTTCAAGAAAGGCTGGGCCGGGGTCTTCTTCGGGGGGACCTGTGGCCGCTTCGCGCGGGACGTCTGCGAGATGTACCAGCGCACCGCCACCACCGGCCGCGCCACCCCGGAGGCCGTCGAGCTGTTGCGCCGCTCCAGCCCGGCGACCGTGCTCGACCGGATCAAGGCGCCGACCCTGCTTGTACAGGGCGAGGCGGACACGCTCTTCCCGCTCGCCGAGGCGGACGCCAACGCGCGGGGCATCGCGGCCAATGGCACGCCGGTGCGGGTGGCCTGGTTCACCGGCGGCCACGACGGCGGCGACGGCCCGCGCTCCGACCGTGACCGGGTGCGGTTCCTCACCGCGCAGTGGCTCGACCACTACGTCAAGGGCGAGGGCGACGCGCCGGCCAACAGCTTCACCTGGTCGCGGGTCGCCGGCTTCGACGCGATGGACCGCGGCCTCGTCACCAACGGCTACTCGGTCGACGACTACCCCGGGCTCTCCGGCACGGCCAGCCAGCGGGTGCCGCTCGCCGGGCCGCCGCAGCCGATCGCCAACCCGCCCGGTGGCAACCCGGCCGCCATCTCCGCCATACCCGGGGGCGGGAGCCTGACCACGGCCGCCTCCGAGGTGGGCGGGCTGGTCGGCGACCTGCCCGGCCAGCACGCGATCTTCCAGTCCGAGCCGCTCGCCGAGGCGGTCGACATCGCGGGCACGCCCACCGTCTCCATCCGGGCCGCGGCGCCGGCGGGCGAGGCCGTGCTTTTCGTCAAGCTCTACGACGTCGACGAAAACGGCACCGCCACGCTCCCCGGCGGCATCGTCGCGCCGGTGCGGCTGACCGGCCTGCCCGCCGACCCGGCACAGGCGCGGGCGGTCACCGTGACGCTGCCGGCGATCGTGCGGCGGGTCGAGGCCGGCCACCGGCTGCGGGTCGTCGTGGCCACCTCCGACCAGGGGTACGCGACGCCGGCCCAACCCGCCGTGTACACGGTGGCGCTCGGCGGCGACGGGATCACGGTGCCGACGGTCACGGGTGAACCCATCCCGACGACCGCGGTGCTCTGGCGCTGGGTGCTCGCCGGGCTCCTCGCCGCGGTGCTGCTGGGCCTCGCGGTGGTCCTGCTGGTCGTGCGGCGCCGGCACCGCCGCGCCGATTCCACGATCCACGAGGAGTACGCGCAGACGCCGCTCGTGGTCCGCCGGCTGCGCAAGGAGTACGCGGACGGCTTCGTCGCGGTGTCCAATGTCGACTTCACGGTCGAGCGCGGTCAGGTGATGGGGCTGCTCGGGCCGAACGGCGCGGGCAAGACGACCACGCTGCGCGTGCTGATGGGGCTGACCCAGCCGACCGGCGGGGAGATATATGTATTCGGCCACCGGCTCGTGCCCGGCTCGCCGGTGCTCTCCCGGCTCGGCGCGCTTGTCGAGGGGCCGGGCTTCATGCCCCACATGAGCGGGCTCGACAACCTCAAGGCGTACTGGCGGGCCACCGGCCGGCCGGAGGCGGACGGCCGGCTAGACGAGGCGGTCGAGATCGCCGGGCTCGGTGACTCGATCCACCGCAAGGTCCGCAAGTACAGCCACGGCATGAAGCAGCGCCTCGCGATCGCCCAGGCGATGCTGGGCCTGCCTGAGCTGCTGGTGCTCGACGAGCCGACCGACGGGCTCGACCCGCCGCAGATCGCCGAGATGCGCCGGGTGCTCAAGCGGTACGCCACCGACGGGCGGGCCGTGCTCGTGTCGAGCCACCTGCTCGCCGAGGTGGAGCAGACCTGCACCCACGCGGTTGTCGTCAACAAGGGCGAGATCGTGGCGTCCGGGCCGGTCGAGGAGATCGTGGGTGACTCGCCGACGGTGCGGCTGGACGTCTCCGACGTGGACGCGGCCGAGGCGGTGCTCCAGCGGCTCGCCGGGGTGCGTTCGGTCGCCGGCGACGGCGCCAACGGGCTGGTGGTGGACATCAACGGCACCGCGCGCAGCGAGGTGGTGGCCGAGCTCGTCCGCGCCGGCGTCGGGGTCGACCGGGTGGTGCCCCGGCGGCGGCTCGAAGACGCCTTCCTGGCCCTGGTGGGCGACAACTCGCGAGGGAGTGGTGACCGATGAGCACGGCGACGATCGGCGCGGCCACCGGTTACCGCCCGAGCCGCACGCTCACGGTGTGGCAGGAGTGGCGGCGGCAGGCGTCCCGGCGGCGCACCCAGCTCGCGCTCGGCTTCATGGTGCTGCTGCCGCTGATCGTGCTGGTCGCGTTCCAGTTCGACAGCGGGGGCGACGACGACAACGGCGGCGGCGAGTTCGCCAGCCTGATCGACCTGGCCACGTCGGGCGGGCTCAACTTCACGCTCTTCACGCTCTTCGTCTCGGCCGGCTTCCTGCTCACCGTCGTGGTGGCGCTCTTCTGCGGCGACACGGTGGCGAGCGAGGCGAGCTGGGGCAGCCTCCGCTACCTGCTGGCGGTACCGGTGCCCCGGGCCCGGCTGCTCGCGGTCAAGCTGGTCGTCGCGCTCGGGTACTCGGCCGTCGCCCTGACCCTGCTCGCCGGCACCGCCCTGCTCGTCGGCACGCTGCGCTACGGCTGGTCGCCGCTGCGCAGCACCGTGGCGGCCGAGATCCCGGCCGGGGAAGGCCTGCTGCGGCTGCTCGGCATCCTCGGCTACCTCGCGGTGGGCCTGCTGGTGGTGGCCGGGCTGGCGTTCCTGCTCTCGGTGCTCACCGACGCGCCGCTCGGCGCGGTCGGCGGGGCGGTGCTCCTCTTCATCCTCTCCAGCATCCTGGACCAGATCACCGCGCTGGGGAGCATCCGTTCCTTCCTGCCGACGCACTACAGCGACGCCTGGCTGGGGCTGCTGTCGACGCCCGTGCAGTCCGACGACATCGTCAAGGGCTGCATCTCGGCGGTCGCGTACGCCACGCTCTTCTGGTCGCTCGCCTTCTGGCGCTTCACCCGCAAAGACGTGGTGTCGTGAGGCAGATCACCGGAAAGGCGCGGTAGCCGGCTTCGCCCCGTACACTGTGTCGGGAACACACAACTGAATACCTCATCCAGAGGGGCAGAGGGATACGGCCCGATGAAGCCCCGGCAACCACCCGCGTGACTCGATGACGAGGCCAATCGCGGAGCAGGTGCCAATTCCGTCCCCGCCGCACGGTGCGGCGCAGGGGAAAGATGAGAGGACGCCTCGATGCCGTCGACACTCGACGCTACGACCATCACCACCTCGGACGCCCCCACCCAGACCAGCCCTGCCCGCGCACTCGCCTGTCGCGGCTGCGGCAAGGAGTACCCGCTCGCCGCCCAGCACGCCTGTTACGAGTGTTTCGGCCCGCTCGAGGTGGCCTACGACCAGGCCGCTCTCGCGCGGGTAACCCGGGCACAGATCGAGGCTGGCCCGCACAGCATCTGGCGTTACGCGGCGCTGCTCCCCACCGGACAGGACCCGGCGAGCCGGGTGACCCTCGACCCGGGGCTCACGCCGCTCGTCTCCGCTTCCCAGCTCGCCGCCGAGCTGGGCGTGCGCGGGCCGCTGTGGGTCAAGGACGACAGCGCCAACCCGACCCACTCGTTCAAGGACCGGGTCGTCTCGGTGGCCCTCACCGCGGCGCGCGGGCTCGGCTTCACCCGCTTCGCCTGCGCCTCCACCGGCAACCTGGCCAACTCGGTCGCCGCGCACGCGGCCCGCGCCGGTGTGCCGTCGATCGTGTTCATCCCCGGTGACCTCGAGCCCGGCAAGGTCGTCACCACGGCTGTGTACGGCGGCGACCTGGTGGCGATCGAGGGCTCGTACGACGACGTCAACCGGCTGTGCAGCGAGCTCGTCGAGACGGACGAGTTCGAAGACACCGCGTTCGTCAACGTCAACGTGCGGCCGTACTACGCGGAGGGTTCCAAGACCCTCGGGTACGAGGTGGCCGAGCAGCTGGGCTGGCGCCTGCCCGAGCAGGTGGTCATCCCGATGGCGAGCGGCGAGCTGCTCACGAAGATCGACAAGGCGTTCAGCGAGCTTGTCGAGATCGGCCTCGTCGAGGCGCCGGCCAACGGGTGGCGGGTCTTCGGCGCCCAGTCCGCCGGCTGCAACCCGATCGCCGTGGCCCTGCACAACGGCGTCAGCGACATCATCCCGGTCAAGCCGGTCGGCATCGCCAAGTCACTCAACATCGGCGACCCGGCCGCCGGGCTGTACGCGCTGGAGGCCGTGCGCCGCACCGGCGGCTGGATGGACTACGCGAGCGACGACGAGATCCGCGACGCGATCCAGCTGCTCGCCCGTACCACCGGCGTGTTCGCCGAGACGGCTGGTGGCGTGACCGTGGCCGTGCTCAAAAAGCTCGTCGAGTCGGGCAAGCTCGACCCGGACGCCGAGACGGTCGTCTTCAACACCGGCGAAGGGCTCAAGACCATCGATGCGGTGGCGGAGCAGGTCGGTCCGACGTACCGGATCAAGCCCTCGCTCCGCGGTGCCCGGGACGCCGGCCTCCTCGACTCCTGATCATGCGATTCCCGGTCACGGCCCGTGGGAGCGCGACCACGGAGGGAGCCGCAGGTAGGAAAAGTTTTACCGGGATGGGAGTTGCATTCCGTAGTCGTGAATTTGCCGTCCGTCGAGAAAACACCGCTCCGGGGACTTGACGGCGCCATCTGGACGACGCAGGATGCTCCGTGCGGGAGGGCGGTCGCCGTAGGCTTTAGCTCTAACGTCCCAGCGCCGGAGGCGCTGTGCGACCGTCCCTCCCGACCAAATCTCCCCGCAAAATCGGTCGCGACGAGCCTCCTGGCGAGGCACCCTCGGTGGCATGGACATCGCCGTCAAGCCCCTAGATCCGGCCGACGAGAAAGCCGTCGAGCAGGCCTACCAGATCACCGAGGCCGCGCTGGCCGCGGATGTGCCGGACTTCCCGCCTGTGGGGCGGCAGCGCTTCCTAGCCGAGCTGCGCCACCCGTGGCCCGGCAACGCGCACGAGCGGGCACTGGCCACGATCGACGGTGTCGCCGCCGGTTACGTGGTGATCGAGCTGCCGCAGCTCGACAACCTCGACAACGCCGAGGTCGACCTCATGGTGCATCCCGAGTATCGGCGGCGTGGCGTGGGACGCGCGCTGTACGAGTACGCCAAGGACGTGGTCCGGGGGCTGGGCCGCAAGCGGCTGATGGGCATGTCCGTCGAGACGCTGCCCGGCGGCGTGGCGCGCGATGAGGCGGGCGGCGGGTTCGCCACCGCGATGGGCGCCAAGGGCGCGCTGAGCGACGTGCGCCGGCGCCTCGACGTCACCAAGGTCGACGAGGCCGATCTCGACCGGCAGCTCGCCGCCGCCTGGGAGCGCGCGGCTGGCTATTCGCTCATCCAGTGGCGGGGCGCCACGCCCGAGGAGATCATCGACGACATCGCGTACCTCGACGGGCGGCTGACCGCCGACGCGCCGATGGGTGAGCTCGAGTGGGAGGTCGAGAAGATCGACGCCGACCGCCTCCGCGCGATGGACGCGGTCGTCATGGCCCGCGGTCGACGCCGTTACCACTCGGCGGTGCGCCACGACGAGAGCGGCAAGGTGGTGGCGTTCACCACGATCGACCTGCCCGGCACGGTCGACTGGCACGCGTTTCAACAGATCACCATCGTGGAGCCGGCCCACCGGGGCCACCGCCTCGGCACGGTCGTCAAGCTGGAAAACTTCCGCTACGCCCGGGTGCACGAGCCGGGGCTGCGGGCGATCGACACGTGGAACGCGGCGGTCAACGACCACATGATCTCGATCAACGAGGCGATGGGCTTCCGCCCCGTCGACGGCTGGCAGAACTGGCAGCACGACCTATAGCGGCGCCGGCCCGCGAGGCCCAGGGACGCAGTGGGAGCTGGTGGTAGCCACCGGCCGCCAGCCCCGCGTGCTTTTCGAAGAAGTTGCGGCAGCCGTATCCGCCGGTCATCAGGTACGAGTACGCGGAGGCGGCGGCGTAGAGCGGGAAGAAGAAGGGGCCGAGCACCGCGTACTGGGCGACGTGGCGGGTCTCGTGGGCGAGCAGCTCCGCCCGGTCCGGGTCGAGCAGCCAGTCGGCCGGGCGCTTGGTGAAGACCACCGTGCCGACGGTGAAGCACGACTGCTTCGGCAGGCGCAGGCGGTAGCCGCCGGCCACCAAGACGCCGCCCGGTCCGCGCGCGAGGCGGGTGCGCGTGGCGGCGGACAGCACCACGGCGGCGAGCGTCGTGCCGTTAACCCACGTCAGCGTGGCACGCACCGTAGGCCACCTCGGCATAGTCACCAGCATCTCACTTGGAGTGGGGCATGATGGCGGCATGACGGACACCCCACGCCATCTGTACGACAAGCACGCCGACACCCTCTCGCGTGCGCTCACCGCGATCTCCGAGCGCGGTTACTGGTCGGCCTACCCCGAGTCGCCCAGCCCCCGCGTGTACGGCGAGACGGCCGCCGCCGACGGCGAAGCCGCCTTCCGGGCGTACCACAACAATCGCTTCCCGCTCGACCAGCCCGGCACCGACGGCTGGATCGCGACCGAGGCGAGCCCGTTCGGCGTCGAGCTCGCGGTGACCTACCCGCACGCCGACGCCGGCGCGCTGGTCGCCGCGGCGACCGCCGCGCTGCCGGCCTGGCGCGACGCCGGCCCGCAGGTCCGCGTCGGCGTCTGCCTGGAGATCCTGGCCCGGCTGCACGCGCACGTCTTCGAGCTCGCCAACGCCGTGCAGTTCACCAGCGGGCAGGCGTTCGTGATGGCGTTCCAGGCGGGCGGGGCGCACGCGCTCGACCGCGCGCTGGAGGCGCTGGCGTACTCGTACGCGGAGATGACCCGCCACCCCGGCGAGGCCGCGTGGGAGAAGCCGGCAGGCAAGGGCGACCCGCTGCGGATGACCAAGCGGTTTCACGTGGTGCCGCGCGGCATCGGTCTCGTCATCGGTTGCAACACGTTCCCGACTTGGAACTCGTACCCGGGGCTGTTCGCCTCCCTCGCCACCGGCAACCCGGTGATCGTCAAGCCGCACCCCCGGGCGGTGCTCCCGCTCGCCGTGACCGTGCGGTACGCCCGCGAGGTGCTTGCCGAGGCGGGCTTCGACCCGAATGTGGTGCTGCTCGCCCCCGAGGCGCCCGGCGAGGCGCTCGCGTCCACGCTGGCGCTGCGGCCCGAGGTCAAGATCATCGACTACACCGGCTCCACCGCGTACGGCGAGTGGCTGGAGGAAAACGCGCGCCAGGCCGCCGTGTACACGGAAAAGGCCGGCGTCAACACGATCGTGGTCGACTCCACCGACGACTTCGCCGGCATGTGCCGCAATATCGGCTTCTCGCTGACCCTCTACAGCGGACAGATGTGCACCACGCCGCAAAACGTCCTGGTGCCGGCCGGCGGCATCGGCACCGACCAGGGGCACAAGTCGTTCGACGAGGTGGCGGCCGGCATCGCTGGCGCGGTGGGCAAGCTGACCGGCGACCCGGCCCGCGCGGTCGAGCTGACCGGCGCGATCGTCAACGACGGCGTGCTCGACCGGCTCGACGAGGTCAAGTCGATCGGCGAGCCGGTGCTGGAGTCGCGGGTCGTCGACCATCCGGCGTTCGAGGGCGCGGTCGTCCGTACCCCCGTGATCCTGAAGCTGCCCGCGGACGCCGAGGAGACCTACGGCAGGGAGTGGTTCGGGCCCATCTCGTTCGTGATCACGACCGACTCGACGGCGCAGAGCCTGGAGATCTTCCGGTCGACCGTGGGCGAGCGGGGCGCGCTGACCGCCTCCGTGTACTCGACCGACGAGAAGGTGCTCGACGACGCCGAGGCGGCCGCGCTCGACGTGGGCGTCCACCTCTCCTGCAACCTGACCGGTGGCGTCTTCGTCAACCAGTCGGCGGCGTTCTCCGACTTCCACGCGAGCGGCGCCAACCCGGCGGCGAACGCGGCACTGACCGACGGCGCGTACGTGGCCAGTCGCTTCCGCATCGTCCAGTCGCGCCGCCACACCGCCTAGGCGGGGCGGCGCATCTGTAGCTCGGTGAGCACCGGGATCACCGGGTGGACGACGCGGATGCCGGTGTCGACGAAGCCGAGCCGCTCGTAGGCCCGCACGGCCCGGTCGTTGCCGACCACGACCTCCAGCAGCAGGTCGGGGCGGCCGGCGCCGCGCGACCAGGCGGCCACGCCGTCGACGAGGTCACGCAGGACGCCGCTGCCGCGGTGGGCGGGCGTGATGTACACGGCGAAGATGATCGTGAGCTTGGGGTCGTCGGGCGAGGCGATCCCGCCGGCGTGCCCGACGAAGCGCCCGTCCACCTCCGCGATGAACTGGGCGCAGAAGTCGCCGAACGCGGCACGGGCGACCCGCTCGGTGAACTCGCGGTGCGGGAGCGCCGCCGCCTCGGCGAGCGTCTCCAGGAAGGCGAGCGGGGTGTCGGCGAGCATCTCCAGGCGGAGTGCGCGCATCCGGCCCGCGTCCTCGATTCGCACCCGCCGCACAGTCACCAGGCCACCCTAAACGGCGGCAACGGCCTGGCGGCCGACCTCCTCGCAAAGCGCGGTGCCGTAGTCGAAGCCGAGCGTGCCCGGGTAGCGGACCAGTACGCCGAGCACCCACTCGCCGGTGATCGCGAGGCAGCTGATGTGCCACAGCTTGTCCTCGTCGCGCAGGAGCCAGCCGTTCTTGATCGCCACGCGGCCGGGGTCGGGGAGGGTGAGCCGCACGCCGAAGTCGCCGGCGCCGCGTACCTGGCGCATCTGGTCCAGCAACCAGTCCGTCCACCGTGGACCCGCCGCCCGCCCGTCCGCGATGCAGGCGCCGAGCCGTACGGTGTCCCGCGCGGAGATCGTGGTCTTGCTCCACCACTCGCCGTACGCGCTGCTCTCGGTGAGCCCGCAACTCGCGATCAGCCGCTCGATCGAGGCCCGGCGCCCGACCGCCTCGAACAGCGCCTCCGCGGCCGCGTTGTCGCTGTCCCGGATCATGATGGTGAGCTGGCGCAGCCGCGCCTCGCTGATCTCCCCGTCCGCTGCCATCCGCAGGTAGTCGGCCGCGATCCAGGCCTTGACCATCGACATCGTGTCGCTGGGTGCGGCGAGGTTGGCCGAGCCGCTGATCCTGCCGGTGCCGCGGTCGAGCAATGCCCAGGAGAGGAAGCCGGCGTGTTCGACGTGGACCCGCGGTGGCGGTGGCGCCGGCGAAGGCACCGCCGCCCGGTCCGCTCCGGAGACCCAGCGGGGCACCGCCGCACCCTCGCTGGTGCTCACCGTCGCGACCAGGGCGACGGTGGTCAGCGCGGCTGCTACGTACGCCGCCGCGAGCCACCCTTGACCGAGCCGTGCGCGGTGCTTTCCCCGCCCGTTTGGCCTGTGTGAAACCACGTGAGTTCAACGAGGCAGGAGTGCTGGTAGGGGCGGCAGGATGCCGGGTGACGACCCGGGTGTCCGTTTTGGGGTAGTGCGCGGGCGGGGGTCCTCGTGTAGCGTGCGATTTCGGCCGCTGTGTTCGACGGACCACCCCGGACCACGGATCGGCGGCCCCGGCCAAGCAGACAGTTCGGCCGGGGGTTGTCGAACCCAGCACCATCGAAGTGAGGGAAGTGCACCGTGGCACAGGGCACCGTCAAGTGGTTCAACAGCGAAAAGGGCTACGGCTTCATCGCGGTAGACGGCGGTCAGGACGTCTTCGTCCACTTCTCGGCGATCGAGATGGACGGATACAAGGCGTTGGACGACGGCCAGCGCGTGGAGTTCGAGATCGCTCAGGGCCAGAAGGGGCCACAGGCCGAGAAGGTTCGGGTCATCGCCTGAGCCGCCCAGTAACGCGTTGAGGCGGGGCACCGGTATCCGGCCCCGCCTCCCAGCTTTTCTAGTGCGGCTTTTCCCAGCCCTCATCGCCCGTTCACCGGACGCGCTTGCACTCCCTAGGGGAGAGTGCTAAACAGGTTGTTGGCACTCGCGGCATGTGAGTGCCAAATGGTCGGGGCGGTGGGGCCGCGGTCGTGCGCACCTCAGATGGTGACGCGGCACGTGGCCGGTCGTCGCGGGCTATCCGGCCCGGCCGACGGAAGGTCGCTGCGCGCTTCGAGCCTGAGGCCCGGAGTGCCGTGGATGTCCAGCTGGAGGACAACGCCGTATGGCCAAGATTATCGCGTTCGACGAGGAGGCGCGCCGCGGCCTTGAGCGGGGCATGAACACCCTCGCCGACGCCGTAAAGGTGACGCTGGGCCCGAAGGGCCGCAACGTCGTGCTCGAGAAGAAGTGGGGCGCGCCCACCATCACCAACGATGGTGTGAGCATCGCCAAGGAGATCGAGCTCGAGGACCCCTACGAGAAGATCGGCGCGGAGCTGGTCAAGGAGGTCGCGAAGAAGACCGACGACGTGGCCGGTGACGGCACGACGACGGCGACCGTCCTGGCCCAGGCGCTGGTCCGCGAGGGCCTGCGCAACGTGGCTGCCGGCGCCAACCCGATGGCCCTCAAGCGGGGCATCGAGGCGGCCGTCGCCAACGTCGCGGAGGAGCTGGCGAAGCTCGCCAAGGACGTCGAGACCAAGGAGCAGATCGCCTCCACCGCGTCGATCTCGGCCGGTGACGCCACCGTTGGCGAGATCATCGCCGAGGCGATGGACAAGGTCGGCAAGGAAGGCGTCATCACCGTCGAGGAGAGCAACACCTTCGGCCTCGAGCTCGAGCTCACCGAGGGCATGCGCTTCGACAAGGGCTACATCTCGCCGTACTTCTGGACCGACGCCGAGCGGATGGAGGCCGTCCTCGACGACCCCTACATCCTGATCGTCAACAGCAAGATCTCGTCGGTGAAGGACCTGCTGCCGATCCTCGAGAAGGTCATGCAGTCGGGCAAGCCGCTCGCGATCATCGCCGAGGACGTCGAGGGCGAGGCGCTGGCCACCCTGGTCGTCAACAAGGTGCGCGGCACGTTCAAGTCCGTCGCCGTGAAGGCGCCCGGCTTCGGCGACCGCCGCAAGGCGATGCTGACCGACATCGGCATCCTCACCGGCGGTCAGGTCATCAGCGAGGAGGTCGGGCTCAAGCTCGACGCCGCCTCGCTCGACCTGCTGGGCCGCGCCCGCAAGGTCGTGGTGACCAAGGACGAGACCACGATCGTCGACGGTGCCGGTGACGCCGACCAGATCCAGGGCCGGGTCAACCAGATCCGCGCCGAGATCGAAAAGAGCGACTCCGACTACGACCGCGAAAAGCTCCAGGAGCGCCTGGCCAAGCTGGCCGGCGGTGTCGCGGTCATCAAGGTCGGCGCGGCCACCGAGGTCGAGCTCAAGGAGCGCAAGCACCGCATCGAAGACGCGGTCCGCAACGCCAAGGCCGCCGTCGAAGAGGGCATCGTCCCGGGTGGCGGCGTCGCGCTGGTGCAGGCCGGCAAGAGCGCCTTCGACAAGCTCGACCTGGTCGGCGACGAGGCCACCGGCGCCACGATCGTGAAGATCGCGCTCGACGCGCCGCTGCGCCAGATCGCCGTCAACGCCGGCCTCGAGGGTGGCGTCGTGGTGGAGAAGGTGCGCAACCTGGACACCAACCACGGCCTCAACGCGGCCACCGGTGAGTACGTCGACCTGCTGGCGGCGGGCATCATCGACCCGGCCAAGGTGACCCGTTCGGCGCTTCAGAACGCGGCGTCGATCGCGGCCCTGTTCCTCACCACCGAGGCTGTGGTGGCGGACAAGCCGGAGAAGGAGAAGGCCCCGGCGGGTGCGCCCGGCGGCGGTGACATGGACTTCTGATCCCTACCTGTGCTCAGGTGAGGGTCAACCTGTCCTAAATGGAGGGGCGAGCCGGTTAACCCGGCTCGCCCCTTCGCTATTTGGTCAGCGCTCGCGTCGCTTGCGCGGCGGCCGTGCGCCGCGGCCGGCTTTACCGGCGTCAGCGACGTGGCTGGTTGCGCTGCTTATCCGCCCGCGACATCGGCTTCGGCGGCATGTCCTCAGTGGACGCCTGAGGCCCGCTCATCTCGCGGGGCTGTCCGGTTCGCGGCTGGTTGTGCTGGTTGGGCTGTGGCGAATTCGCGTCCCGCCTGGTCGCCATGTCCGGCCGCTCCGGGCGGTCCGACCGGTCTGGTCGGGCCGCGCCCGGTGGGAGGCTCTGGTCGAGCCTGCCCCCAGCCGTCTCGGCCGGCGTCTGGGCCATACGGGACTTCGCCACGGTTTGGAGATCGTCCTTCGGTCGCTTTTCCTTGGCCATGATCTCCTCCTTCCACGGGCAACGTTATGGGCCGGTAGGGAGGCTCGCGGAGAAACGAGACTATCGATCCGGATGCGCCCGATGCCCGTTTTCGACGGCCGGTCCGGGCCGTAAGGCGGATCCAACCCAAGACACAGACCTGAGCTACCGCGATGTCCGCCGTGGTCCAGACCGCTGCTCCCGATGGCCGCGCGGGCATCAGGGGGTAACCGCGACCAACGGCGGACGGGTGAGGCCGCGGGAGCAACGGCGTGGACCACGACGGACATCGCGGTAGCTCAACTCGGCGGCGTGGTTGCGATAAACCGCAACCATTACGCGTGATTGGCCCGCCAAGATCGCTTGACGGCTCGGCTCGTGGATAGGGTGGCCGGACCGATGAGTTCGAGTGGCTATCACGTGGGGAGATGCGTCATGAGGAAGATCAGCGCTGGGCTTTTCATCTCGCTCGACGGTGTCGTCGAGGCGCCGGACCAGTGGCACTTCCCGTACTTCAACGACGAGATGGGCGTGGCGGTCGACGGGCAGCTGGGTGCGGCCGACACGCTGCTGATCGGCCGGGTGACGTACGACAGCTTCGCCGGTGCGTGGCCGGAGCGGGAGACCGCGGGTGACGAGGACGCGCTGTTCGCCAAGAAGCTCGGCGACATGCGCAAGATCGTGGTGTCGCGGCAGCCGCTGGAGTTCACCTGGCGCAACTCGGAGCTGCTCCAGGGCGACCTTGTCGAGGCGGTGACCGCGCTGAAGAACGAGCCGGGCGACGGCGCGATCGGCATGAGCGGGTCGGTCTCGGTCGTGCGCCAGCTGCTCGCGGCGGGCCTGATCGACGAGCTGCACCTGCTGGTGCACCCGATCGCCGTGCGCAAGGGCATGCGGCTCTTCGACGAGGGCGACGCTCCCATCCCGCTCGACCTCTTGTCGTCCGCGACGTTCACGACCGGCGTGCTCTACCTCGTCTACGGGCCGGGCCAGGCGCGCGAAGGTGGCTACGAGGAGGCTCGGGCGCAGCTCCCCGCGGAGTCATAGCTGCTTGCGGTAGAGGAAGAACACGCGCTCGATCCGGGCGCCCACGGCTGACGCGTAGAAGGGCACCGGGCCCACCCATCCGATCTGGGCCTGCTCGTAGCCGGCGTCGCGCAGGTCGCGGAGGCATCGGCGGAGCAGCACGCCGCCGATGCCGAGGCCCTGCGCGGCCGGCGCGGTGCCCATCGGGCCAAACCAGCTCGGCCGCGACGAGCCGTAGGCGGCGAACCCGAGCACTTCCGCCTCGCGGAGCGCGATGTGGCAGCCGGCGCCCGGCCGCCCGACCGAGTCGGAGACCTCGCCGGCCCAGCTGTCGCTGAAGTTGGCTTCGGCGAAGTCGACGAGCGCGGGTACGTCGCCCGGCTCCGCGCGCCGGATCGTGACGCCGCTCGCGGCCAGGCGCTCCTCGGCGGCCTCGGTGGGGCGGAGGCCGGTGAGGTCGGCCGTCATGTTCCAGGCGGTGCGGTCCTGCTCGTACCCGAGGGCGGTGGCGGCGCACACCGCCGGCGTGTAGCGGACGTCGATGCCCGGCCAGGCGTAGTACGGCGGGTTGCCGGCCAGCAGCACCTCGACCGCGCCCCGGCCGGCCAGCGCGCCCTCGGCGCGGACCAGCAGCGCCCGCCCGATGCCCTGCCGCCGGGCGGCCGGCCGCACCGCGATCAGGTCGACATGGCCGATCGAGTCGTCACGCTGCGAGCTCGACCCGAGCACCACGCCGGCGAGCTCGCCGTCCGCGGTGGCGACGAAGCCGATCCCCGGCTGCTCGCGTATCCGGGCCACGATCCGGTCCGCCTCCGCGGCGTCTTCCGGCAGGTCCAGCGCCTCGCGGCAAAGGTCGACCACGGCGGGTACGTCGGCGTCGGTCAGGGCGGCGATCGAAAACTCCACGATCGCCGACACTAACCGGCGGTCAGGACGCCGTGCGCGCCGCCTGCACCGCGGCGTACGCGTCGACCATCCCAGCGCCGGTCACGTCGACCGGGGCGCACTCGCCACTGCTGTCGCCGGGAGTGGCGGGCACCGCGGTGTCGCGCAGGATCTCGCGGGTACGGGTGAGGTCGCCGATCAGCCGCGGGTTGGCCGACCACATCAGCGCCACCACGCCGGCCACGTGCGGTGTCGCCATCGAGGTGCCGCTCAGCTCGGCGTACCCGCCGCCGGGCATCGCCGACAGGATGTCCTCGCCGGGCGCCACCACGTCCGGCTTGGCGAGGTCGGCGCCGGTCGGCCCGCGGCTGGAAAACTGCGTGACCTCCTTGCGCCGGTCGACCGCGCCGACGGTCTCCACGTCCGGGTACGGGGCGGGCGGGTCGTCGACCGAGCCGCAGAACGGGCCGGTGTTGCCGGCCGCGACCGCGAAGAAGACGCCGGCGGCCGCGAACGCCGCGGTCGCCGCGCGCAGCGCGCCCTCGTCACAGCCCTCGATCCGCGGGCAGCCCCACGAGTTTGTGAGGACGTGCGGGGCCCGCTCCGGCCGGCCGTCGGTGAAGGCGTTGCCCCCGAACGGGAACGGCGCCAGCATGAACTGCATGCAGTCGAGATAGCGGGCCGGGTTGCCGAGGTTGCGGTCGAGGTTGACACAGCCGACCCACTGCGCGCCGGGCGCGACCCCGACGGTGCGGCCCACGGCCGAGCCGAGCGTGTGCGTGCCGTGGCCGCCCCGGTCGGTGGGCGTGCGGGTGCCGTTCCACGGGTCGTACCAGGAGTCGTCGCCGCCCCGGAAGTTGCCGGACAGCGCGGGATGCCGACCGTCCACACCGGAGTCCGAGGTGCCCACCACCACGCCCGAGCCGTTGATGCCGAGCTGGGTGGCGGCACGGTCGGCGCCGATCAGCGAGATGTTCCACGGCGGGGCGGAGGGTGCGGGCTCATCGCCGTGCGCCACGCCGGGCTCGGCGGGCAGGGGGCGCAGCCGCTGGCTGAGCAGCACCCGGTCGACGTCGTGGCGCCGGGACAGCCACGCGCGGACGGCCGGCCCGCCGTCCACTTCCATGCCGTTGACGAGGTAGTACGGCGTGTAGTCCAGGTGCCAGCGGTCGAGCGTCTTACGCAGGTCGGCCTGGCTGCTCTGGGCATGCTCGACAAGCCGGCGGTAGACGTCGGCGACGCGCGCCTCGCGGCTCGCGGTGGCCACGCCGGTCAGGTCGGCCTGCGACTTGAGGATGACGAAGAGGCGTTCGCCGTGCAGGCCGGGCTGCCCCGGGCCCAGGTAGATCGCCCCACCGGTGATTGCGAGGAGCACGACCGCCCCCGCACCGACCCACCGTCCGGCGAGCCGGGTGCGTGCCAGCGTTGTGCCGGTTGACGCTCGCTCCGCTCCCGCAGTGCCCGGGGTGCTGGCAAGGTCCGCCCTCGTCGCTGCGCTCCTCGGGCCGGACCTTGCCAGCACGAGGGCGTACCCGATGCCGATGACGAGTGCGACGGCGAGTGAGACGGCGGCGGCGATGGCCGCCCAGACGGGCAGATCCCGCCCGGTGCTGAGCAGCAGCGTGATTTCCTCCGGATCGGCGAACGCCAGCGGGCCCAGCGCGGCGACCGCGACCAGCGGCCCGGCGCCGCGCAGCGCGGCGGCCGCGAAACCCAGCGGCGGCAGCACCAGCATCGCGGCAAGCTGGGCGCCGGCCTGGCCCACGCCGGCGGCGAGCAGCAGGAGCGCGACACCGGCGATCAAGCCGCCGAGCACGACGCCGTAGCGCTCCCAGAAGCCGGCGTTCAGGATCGCGGCGGCGAGCCAGCCGACCGCCGCGGCCGCGAGCACCGCGAGCACCGTCTCCGCCAGCCCGCCGAGTGCGCCGATCCACAGCCAGGGGAGCAGGACGGCGAGCCCGCCGGCGAAGCCGAGAGCGGGCAGCGAGGGGCGGCCGTGCAGGAGAGCGGCGGCACCCGCGGCGGCGAGGGTGAAGAGGGCGAGGTAGAGCTCGTTGCGCGGCTCGGGCACCGCGCGCAGCAGGCCGAGGCCGGCGAGCGCGGCGGCGCCCATCAGCCACACGCGGCCGGCGGTGCGTATCGCGGGGGAGCGGGGTACGAACGCCAGGATGACCGCGGGCGTGCCGGCCAGCACCGCGTTGACGACCGCGACGACCGGCCAGGTCCAGGTCGGCGTGTCCAGCCCGGTCACCAGCAGCACCTGGTCGGCCAGCCAACCCACCGCCTGGCTCAGGACGGTCACCACGACCGCCCACACACCGATCGCCGCGGCGGCGGCCACCACCCACGGGCTGGTGGGCCTTTCTGGCACCGGGGAGGGATACGCCATGAGCGAAACAGTACGGCCGGTTACCGTGGACGGGTGCGAGACCCTGCTGTATCCCGGTACGCCGCCAGCGAGCTCTCACCGGAGCGCCGCGCCGCCGACGTTCACCGGCTGCGGACCGAACGCTTCGATGTGCTGGTCATCGGCGGCGGCGTCACGGGCGCGGGCGCCGCGCTGGACGCCGCGTCCCGCGGGCTCAAGGTCGCGCTGGTCGAGGCCCGTGACCTCGCGTCGGGTACCTCCAGCCGGTCCAGCAAGCTGATCCACGGCGGCCTGCGTTACCTGGAGCAGCTGGAGCTCCACCTCGTGCACGAGGCGCTCACCGAGCGCGGCCTGCTCGCCACCCGCCTCGCCCCGCACCTGGTGCGTCCGGTGCCGATCCTCGTGCCGCTGCCCGGCGGCCACTCGCCGCGGGAGTTTCCGGCCCGTGCCTGGCGCCGGGCGTACTACGGGGCGGGTGTCGCGGCGTACGACGTGTTCGCGGGGCTTTTCGGCGGCGGGCGGGGTATGCCGCTGCACCGCCATCTGACCCGCGACGGTGCCCGCCACGTCTTCCCGAGCCTCCGCCCGGACGTGATGGCCGGCGCGGTCCGCTACTACGACGGGCAGGTCGACGACGCCCGCCTGGTGGTCACGCTCGCGCGTACCGCGGCCAGCCTCGGCGCGGCCGTCGTGACCAGCGCCCGTGCCGTCGGCATGGTGCGGCAGGCGCGGGAGGTGACGGGGGTACGGGTACGTGATCTGGAGTCGGCCACGGGCGAGTTCGAGGTGCGGGCGCGCACCGTGATCGCGGCGACCGGGGTGTGGAGCGACGACATCTCCGCGATGCTCGGCGACGTGGGTGTGCGGCCCGGGCTGCGGGTGCGTGCCTCGAAGGGCGTACACGTGGTGGTGCCCCGCTCGGCGATCACCGGCGACGCGGGGCTGATCCTGCGCACGCCCACCTCGGTGCTCTTCGTGCTGCCGTGGGGCGGCCACTGGATCATCGGCACCACCGACACCGACTGGCAGCTCGACCGCGACCACCCGGCCGCGTCGGCGCGTGACATCGAGTACCTGCTCGACCAGGTCAACGCCGTCCTCGACCGGCCAGTGTCCACATCGGACATCGAGGGCGTGTACGCCGGGCTCCGCCCGCTGCTGTCCGGCGAGGCCGACTCGACGTCCAAGCTCTCCCGCGAGCACGCCGTCGTCGAGCCGATGCTCGGGCTGATGCTGGTGGCCGGCGGCAAGTACACGACCTACCGCGTGATGGCCGCCGACGTGGTCGACCGGGCGGCGCGGCGGCTCGGCGTGCGCGTGCCCTCGCGCACCGCGGACCTGCCCCTGCTCGGCGCGGACGGATACCCGGCGATGTGGCGCGACAGGCTCGACCTGGCCCGGCGGCACGGCGTCCAGGCCGGGGTGCTGGAGCACCTGCTCGAGCGGTACGGCACGCTGGCACCGCAGCTGATCGCGATGATCCACACCGAGCCGGCGCTAGCCGCGCCACTGGCCGGTGCGCCGGAGTACCTCGCGGCCGAGGTGGCGTACGCCGCCCGTGCCGAGGCCGCGCTGCACCTCGACGACGTGCTGACCCGGCGCACGCGGATCTCGTTCGAGACGCCCCACCGTGGCACCGAGTCGGCCCAGCACGCGGCCGAGATCATGGGTGTGGTGCTGGGCTGGGACGCCGACACGCAGGCCCGCGAGGTGGAGCACTACCTGGCCCGCGTCGAGGCGGAGCGGCAGTCGCAGAAGATGCCCGACGACGCCACGGCGGACGCGGCCCGTCTCGGCGCGCCGGACGTTCGCGGCGGGAGCCCACTGGCCTCGTAAGCGGAACCGGGTGGGCGTACCGTCCGTCCCATGAGGATGGCCTATGGGCGTCTATGTGTGCTTGTGGTGCTCGCGCTGGCCGCCTGCACGGCGGATCCGACCGCCAGCCCCGCTCCTTCCCCATCGCCATCGTCCTCGCCGTCGCCGTCCTCCCTCGCGCCGCCGACCACGGCCGGGCCCTCGCCGACGGCCAAGGCGGCTGGTGTGACCGTGGAGCGGACCGGCGGCTTCGTGGGCATCGACCAGAACATCAGCGTCGAGCCGGACGGGCGGTGGACGTACTACCGCAGCCGCGTCGGCGCGGGCGGCGGCACGCCAGTGCGCGGCCGGCTCAACGAAGCCCAACTCGCCGACCTCCAGGCGCTCCTCGCCGACCCCGATCTGGGCCGCGAGGCGAGCGAGCCGGCTGAATGCGCGGACGGCTTCACCTACACGCTGGTAACCGGACCGACCAAGATCCAGTGGGCCGACTGCGGCACCGGCTCCCCACCGACAGCGATGCGCATAGTCGACCTGCTGTCCACCAGCACCGCGTTCTAGAGGGCTTCGGGGTCAGGGTCGCCGCTCGTCGTGGCGTTGCATCGAGGCAGATTTGCCCACGTCCGTGTCAGCTGCGGACCGTATGCTCCCGCGGGCACCGCTCCCGGCCGGCGGCTCGCAGCGCTCGCCGAAATCCCCGGCCGTCCACTGCCAGGTCCGCGGGACAAGCCCCTATCTGCGACACCCTGACGGTGTGTCACCAAGTGGCGCGGCGACCACCGCACCGACCCGCGGGCACCCCGTCCGACAAGGTCCCGCCGGGCTTGCGGCGCGGACCTGGCAGCGCGGGTCGGGGGTCTCGGCGAGCGCCAGCTCGCCGCCGACCCGCGCGTACTCCGGCGGGAGCGGCGGTCCGCAGCTGACGCGGACCCGGGAGACCTGCTCCGAAGGGGGTCCGATTTAGAGGACCTTGCCGGGGTTGAGGAGGCCGTCGGGGTCGAGGGCGGACTTGATGGCCTGCTGCACGCGCACGCCCACCGGGCCGATCTCGCGGGCCAGCCACTCCCGTTTGAGCAGGCCGACGCCGTGTTCGCCGGTGCATGTGCCGCCGAGCGAGAGCGTCAGCTCCACGATGTCGTCGAACGCGTGCTGGCAGCGTGCCACGCTCGCCGGGTCGGCGCGGTCGACCACGATGTTGGGATGCATGTTGCCGTCGCCGGCGTGGCCTACCACGCCGATCGCTACGCCGCGCTGGGCGGCGATCCTTTCGGTGCCGTCGAGCAGGGTGGACAGCGCCGAGCGGGGCACGGCGACGTCGTCGATGATCAGGCCGCCGTTGCCTTGGGGGAACATCTCGGCCGCGTACTTCTCCATCGACGCGTGTGCCAGCCGGCGTGCCTGTAACAGCTGGGCGGCCTCGATCGAGTCGGTGGCCGCGTACACCTCGTCGGCGCCGGCCTCCTCGCACAGCGCGGCGATCCGTTCGAGGTCGGCGGCGGCCCGGCCACCGGTGTCCGAGGCGGCCAGCAGCAGCGCCTTCGCCTCGGTGCGCAGGCCCATCGGCTGGTACGCCTCCAGCGCGATCAAGTGGGTCTGGTCGAGCAGCTCCAGCAGGCTCGGCGAGAGGCCCTGCGCGGCGATGGCGGCGACGGCGGCACCGGCGGCGGCCGTGGACGGGAAGAGGGCCACGAGCGTGAGCGACTCCTCGGCGGCCGGGCGCAGGCCCACGGTGATCTCGGTGATCACGCCGAGCGTGCCCTCCGAGCCGACGAAGAGGCGGGTCAGGTCGTAGCCGGCCACGCCCTTGGCGGTGCGCCGCCCCGTGCGCAGCACCTCGCCGGAGGCGAGCACGACCTCAAGCCCGAGCACGTACTCGCTGGTGACGCCGTACTTGACGCAGCACATGCCGCCCGCGTTGGTGGCCACGTTGCCGCCGATGGTGGACGACTCCCACGAGCCGGGGTCGGGCGGGTAGCGCAGGCCGTGCCGGGCCACCTCCGCCGCGAGGGCGGCATTGACCACGCCGGGCTGGAGCACCGCGATGCGGTTGACCGGGTCGACCTCGAGGATGCGGTCCATGGCAACGGTGGAGAGGACGATTCCGCCCTCCACCGCGTTGGCGGCGCCGGCCAGGCCGGTGCGGGCGCCCTGCGGCACGAGCGGCACGCGATGCTCGGCGGCGATCCGTACGACGGCGGACACCTGCTCGGTCGTGCGCGGGCGTACCACCACGGCCGGCAGGCCCGCCGCGACAAGGTCGGCCTCGTCGCGCGAGTGCCCCATGAGCAGGTCGGGGTCGGTCAGGACGGCCTCGGCGGGGAGGGCGGCACGCAGCGCGTCGAGCAGGTCGGCCATGTCTCGGAGGCTATCCCGCCGGGTTACGGTGGCCCCATGCTCTACGTCGACCCGCCCGCCTGGCCAGCGCGGGGGCGGCTGTGGTCGCACCTGGTCAGCGACGTGTCGTACGAGGAGCTGCACGCGTTCGCGGAGATGCTCGGCGCGCCCCGGCGCGGGTTCGACCGCGATCACTACGACCTGCCGGCCGAGCGGGTGCCGATGGCGGTGTGGCTGGGCGCGCGGCTCGTCACCAGCCGGGAGATCGTCCGCCTCCTGCGTGGCGCCGGCCTGCGCCGCCCGAAGCACCTAAGCCAGCGCGCGTAGCTCGCGCTCAAGGTTGGCCCGCGCCGGTGCCTCCCAGCGCTCGGCCAGCGCGGGGCGGCGGTAGAGCGCCGGCAGGTCGAGCAGGCTGGTGAGCACGGCCGCCCGCCCGGCCCGGAAGAGTTCGTCGGGCACGTGCGCGTACTCCCGGCGCACCGCGGCGGCGTAGGCGTCGTACTCGGCCGGCGGGCGGGCCAGCACCGCCAGGTCCGCGTCGCACAGCAGCTCGCCGTCGCCGTCGCCGGGCGTCACCGCGTGTCCGGCGGTGAGCAGCACCAGCCGCGCCACCTCGGCGGCGACCGGCTCGGGTACGCCCAGCGTGGCAAGCTCGGCGCGGGCGAGCGCGGCGCTCTCCCGCTCGTTGGCGTCGCCCGGTGAGCGCGGGTCGTACACGGCGTCGTGGTACCAGGTCGCCAGGCGTACCGGGTCGCCGCCGCCCTCGGCGTCCACGATGGACAGCATCGCGGCGAGGTGGTCGACGGTGTGGTAGTGCCGCTGCGGCTCCCGCCAGCGGGCGAGCAGGGCCTCGCCGGCCGCGCTCAGGGCCTCGTCACCGGCCGTCGCACCGGCACCACGCGCCGCTGCGACCCAGCGCTCAACAAGCGTCATGTGCCGATCATGCCGGTAGTCTCCCGGCATGAGCGGGAGCCGGGAGGCTACGGACCGCGACCACGACGGCGGACGAGCGCCGAGCGGCGGAGCGGGGTAAGCATGGCGCTGGCGACCGATGGGCTGGCCCGGCGCACCGGCGCCCACCTGCGTGACCGCGTCCGGCGCGTGCGGATGAACGTGCTGCTCGCCCTCCAGACCGGGATCGCCGCCGGCCTGGCATGGCTGATCGCGCACGAGCTGATCGGCCACCGCGCGCCGTTCTTCGCGCCGATCGCGGCCGTGGTCACGCTGGCCGTGTCGGTGGGCCAGCGGCTGCGGCGCGCGTTCGAGCTGGTCTTCGGCGTGGCCATCGGCATCGCGGTCGGTGACGTGCTGATCTACCTCATCGGCAGCGGGCCGTGGCAGATCGGGCTCGTGGTCACGCTCGCGATCGTGACGGCGATCTTCGCCGGCGGCGGGTCCGCGCTGATCACCCAGGCCGCCTCGTCCGCCGTGCTGGTCGCCACGCTCACCCCGCCGACGACCGGGATCTCCTACGACCGCTTCGTCGACGCCCTCGTCGGCGGCCTCGTGGGGCTCGGCGTGATGGCGCTGCTGCTCCCGCTCAACCCGTTGACGGTGGTGGGTCGCGCGGCCGGGCCGGCCCTGGACGTACTCGCGGACGGCCTGACGGAGACCGCCGACGCGCTGGCGGCGCGCGACGGTGACCAGGTGGAGGCGGCGCTGGCGCGGCTGCGGGCGGCGGAGGGCGACCTCCGCGCGCTCCAGGAGGCGATCGAGGCGGCGAGCGAGACCGCGGCGCTGGCACCGGTGCGATGGCGGACCCGGGGTGCGCTCAACCAGTACATCGACGCGGCCGAGCACGTCGCGCGGGCGCTGCGCAACAGCCGGGTGTTGCTACGGCGGGCGCTGGTGCTCGTGCGTGACGGCGAGGAGCTACCGCCGGCGCTGGTCGAGGCCGTGCGGGCGCTCGGCGAGGCGGTGACCTGGCTGCGCCGGGAGCTGGCCGACGCGGTCGAGCCGGTGGCCGCCCGCGAGCGGGCGCTGCGGGCGGCGAGCGAGGCCGGCGTCGCGTACGCGGAGGGGGTCGGCTTCTCCGGGAGCGTCATCGTCGCCCAGGTCCGCTCCACGGCCGTCGACCTGGTGCGGGCGACCGGCCTGGAGGCTAAGGAGGCCAACCGCCTGGTCCGGCGGGCGGTCGGCCGGCACGTCCCGGCGGACCCCCGCTGACGCTCGGGGGCGAAAGCTAGGCTGGGCGGCATGAGTGACGTCGCGGCGGCGCCGCCGTCCCGGCGGTCGGCGGTCCGGCGCGGCCTCCAGGTCGGTGCGGTCATCCTTTTTATCGCGGTCTGCGCGATCGTGATGCTGGGCTTCCTGGGCTACAACATCGGCGTCACCGCGCTGATCGTCGGCCTCGTGGCGGCCGTGCTGCCGGTGCCCGCGCTGGTCGCCTGCTTCCTGTGGCTCGACCGGTACGAGCCGGAGCCGGCCAAGTACCTCGTCTTCTGCTTCGCCTGGGGCGCGTTTCCCTCGACGCTGGCCGCCCTGACCGTCAATTCCAGCGCCGCTGCGCTCTTCGAGCGGTGGGGCATCCCGGACGCGCTGGTGGCGGTGCTGGTCGCCCCGTTCATCGAGGAGACCGGCAAGGCGCTCGGGCCCTTCCTGCTGCTGTGGCGGCGCCGGCGCGAGTGGTCCGGCATCACCGACGGCATCGTCTACTGTGGCCTGTCGGCGCTCGGCTTCGCCATGGTGGAAAACATCCTCTACCTCGGCGGCCACGGCTACGCGTCGGGCGCCGACCAGTACGGCCCGGCGACCGGCGCGCAGATGGTGTTCGCCCTGTTCATCGGGCGCATCCTGCTCTTCGGCTTCGCCCACCCGCTCTTCACCTCGATGACCGGCGTGGGGCTGGGCATCGCCGCCCGCACCGGCGAGCGGCACATCCGGTGGATCGCCCCGCTCGCCGGCCTGCTGCTCGCGATGATCCTGCACGGCTCGTGGAACCTGATCCCCACGCTCGCCCAGGCCACCGGCGAAAACCTCATCCTGCTGTACGGGTTCATCGGCGTGATGGTGCCGGTGTTCTTCGGCATGGTCGGCTTCGCGGTGTGGCTGCGCAGCTGGGAAGGGCGGCTCACCGAGCGCACCCTCCCGGAGTACGTGCGGGCCGGCTGGCTTTCCCCGCCCGAGGTCGCCGCGCTCGGCAGCCTGGGGCGGCGGCACTCCGCCCGGCGGTGGGCGCGGCGGGTGGCCGGCGAGGCCGGGCTGAAGGCGATGCGGGGATACCAGTTCGCCGCGACCCGGCTGGCGTTGCTGCGCGACGGGATGCGCCGGGGGCTCTACCGTGCACCTGACGAAGTGGAGCGGGCGCTCGCGGAGGAGCGGCAGCTGCTGGAGGCGATCACCGGCTACCGCCAGGCGTTCGCGGGGCGCGACCCGCAGGCGCCGGTGGCCCGCTGGGATGGCGCCCGCTACGCGGTGACGTTTCCGGACGGGGTGGCCCGCACACTCGAGCCGCCGGACGAGCCGGTGGTGCCGATCCCTGTCGTGCTGGCTCCGCCACCGCCGCCGCCACCGGCCCCCTACTACGGGTACTACCGGCCTTACAGGTAGAGGCCGGTCGCGTCGGGCTCGACCCGCTGGGCGGCCACGGCGTGCACGTCGCGCTCGCGCAACAGCACGTACTCCCGGCCGTGCAGCTCGACCTCGGAGCGGTCGTCGGGGTCGAAGAGCACCCGGTCGCCGGCCACTATCGAGCGCACGTGCGGCCCGACGCCGACGGCGGTGGCCCACGACAGCCGGCGTCCCATGACGGCGGTCGCCGGTATCACGATGCCAGCTGTCGACCGGCGCTCGCCCTCGTTGCCCTCTTGGCGAACGAGAACACGGTCATGCAGCAGCCGGATCGGCAAGCCCGGATCGAGGTCGGGATCGGCGGTCACGTACGGAACGCTACAGCCTCCCGATGTGGGGGAGAACTCAGGGACGAATGGACCGGGCTGAGAGGTTCGTGCCCGATACGGTAGGGAACGTTGTGGCAGCGGAGGGGGTGTTTCGTGAGTCGGGTCGAGCGGGTGCGGGCTAATCTGCGCCGGGCGTACGAGGCGGGTCGCGAGACCGTGCGCGCGCGCCGCGAGGAGGCACGCCGCGCCGCCGAGGCGGGTAACGGCAACGGTGCGTTCCGTGAGGAGGAGCCGCCCGTCACGACCCCTCCGGATGTGCACTCGACGACGGCGAGCCGCGACGACGGCGAGGTGCCCCGCTCCCTGCGCATCGCGGCGGCGTGGTCGTGGCGCCTGATCGTCCTGGGCATCATCGTGTGGGCGCTGGTCCAGGTGATCAGCCGGGTCCACATCGTGATCATCCCGCTGGTGATCGCGCTCCTGCTCTCCGCGCTGCTGTCACCGGCCGTCCGCTGGCTGCTGCGCCTCGGCTTCCCCCGCTCGCTCGCCACCGCGGTCGTGCTCATCGGCGGCCTCGCCGCGGTCGCCGGCACGCTGACGCTGGTCATCACCGAGTTCATCGACGGCCTGCCCCAGCTCAGCGACAGCGCGACGCAGGGCATCCGGCAGATCCAGGACTGGCTTCAGACCGGGCCGCTGCACCTGTCCGACAAGCAGATCGACAGCTACGTCGACACCGCGGAAAAGTGGCTCGACGACAACACCGAGTCGCTCACCAGCGCCGGCGTCTCCACCGCGACCACGCTCTTCGAGGTGCTCACCGGGATGTTCCTGGTGCTCTTCTCGACGTTCTTCTTCCTCCGCGACGGTGGGCGCATCTGGCGCTTCATAGTGCGGATGCTGCCGCTGCGGGCCCGGTGGCAGGTCGACGACGCGGGCCGGGCCGGCTGGCTGACGCTGGTGGCATACGTGCGGGCGACGGTCCTGGTGGCGTTCATCGACGCGGTGGGCGTGGGCGTGGCCGTGTGGATCCTCGGCGTGCCGTTCCCGCTGCCGCTGGCCGCGCTCGTCTTCCTCGGCGCGTTCATCCCGATCGTCGGTGCCACCCTCTCCGGCGCGGTCGCGGTGCTCATCGCGCTCGTCGACCGCGGCTGGGTAAGCGCGCTGATCCTGCTCGGCGCGGTGATCGCGGTGCAGCAGCTCGAAGGCCACGTGCTCCAGCCGCTCATCATGGGCCGCGCGGTGGCGATCCACCCGCTCGCCGTAATCGTGGCGATCGCCGCCGGCGTGGTGCTGGCCGGCATCGTGGGCGCGCTGGTGGCGGTGCCGCTGGTCGCCGTCCTCAACACGGCCATCCGTCGCCTGAGCAACCCGCGCCGTCCGGAGGTGCCCCCCGAGGCGGTCGTGGTGAAGGCGACGCCGCCCTAGGGCGCTAGCTTTCGCGGAGGCGTTTGAGGGCGCCGAGGGCGACCTCGCGCTTCGTCGTATACCAGAACGGGGGCAGCGACTTGCGCAGGAAGGGACCGTAGCCGCGGGCCGTCTCCAGCCGCGAGTCGAGCACCGCCACCACGCCCTTGTCGCCGTTTGAGCGGATCAGCCGGCCCACGCCCTGCGCCAGCCGGATCGCCGCGATCGGCACGCTCACCGACGCGAAGCCGGATCCGCCCTTCGCGTCGACCGCCGCCGCGCGCGCCGCGGCCAGCGGCTCGTCGGGGCGTGGAAACGGCAGCCGGTCGATGACCACGAGCTGGCAGGAGTCACCCGGCACGTCGACGCCCTGCCACAGCGACATCACGCCGAACAGGCAGCTGGCCCGCTCCTCGCGGAAGCGGCGGACGAGCAGCGGCAGCGCCTCCTCGCCCTGGAGCAGCACGGGCAGGTCGGTCTTGGCCCGTAGCAGCTCCGCCGCCTGCTGGGCGGCCCGGCGGGAGGAGAAGAGCCCGAGTGTGCGGCCGCCGAGCGCGCCGACCAGCGCGAGCAGCTCCTCACCGGCGGCGTCGGGCAGGCCGGAGGCGGCGGGCCGGGGCAGGTGTGAAGCCACGTAGAGGATGCCCTGCCGCGGGTAGTCGAACGGCGATCCGACGTCGAGCGAGTGCCAGTCGCCGTCGTCGCCATCTTTGCCGTCGGGCGCCGCCAGCCCCAGCGCCCTCGCCACGGTCTCGAACTGGCCGCCGAGCGTGAGCGTGGCCGAGGTCGCGACGACCGTGCGTTCGTCGTACAGGTGGGTGGCGAGCGTGCCCGCCACGGAAAGTGGCGCGACCACCAGCGCGCGGCGGCTGCCGACGTCTGGCTTTTCCACCCAGGCCACGTCGTGGGCCGCCTCCTCCAGCAGGCGCTGCGCGGTCTTGGAGAGCTCGTCGAGCACCGCCTTGGCCTGCTGCTTGCGGACCGGGTCGGGGTCGTCGGACTTGATGTCGCCGATCGCTTCGAGCCCGGTGCGGGTCGCCGCGTCGAGGAGCGTGCACGCACCGCTCAGCGCCGGCGGCAGCCCGGTCGTGATGCGCCCGGCCGGCGCCTCGGCGAGCCCGACCGTGAGCGCGTCGCCCGCCTCGGCAAGCGCCTCGTATGCCTCCGGAGAGATGAACGTGCGGGCGCGTCGCGCCGCCCGGTCGACCATGTCGGGCGTCAGCTCGGCCTGCGCCGCGGACGAGACGCGATCGGCCAGCTCGTGCGCCTCGTCGACGACGAGCAGCTTGTGTGGCGGCACGATGTGGCGCCCGGCCAGCATGTCGACGGCGAGCAGGCTGTGGTTGGTCACCACGATGTCGGCCTCGCGGGCCCGCGCGCGGGAGGCCTCGGCGAAGCAGTCCCCGCCATACGGACAGCGGTTGGCGCCGACGCACTCCCGCGCCGGCATCGACACCTGCCGCCACGCGGTGTCGTCGACGCCCGGGTCGAGCTCGTCGCGGTCGCCGGTGGTCGTCTTCATCGCCCACTCGCGCAGCCGCTGGATCTGCTTGCCCAGCCGGCCCGCCTCACCCAGCCACTTGGTCGCGCCCGGGGCAGGCGCGTCGAAGAGGCCGTCGTCGGGCTCCTCCTCCGCGGAGTTGTCGAGCCGGGCCAGGCACAGGTAGTGGTGCCGCCCCTTCAACACCGCGAACGTCGGCCGCCGGCGCAGCACCGGCTCGACCGCGTCGGCCAGGCGCGGCAGGTCGTGGTCGACGAGCTGGGACTGGAGGGCGAGCGTGGCCGTGGAGACCACGACGGGCCCGTCGACGAGCAGGGAGGGCGTGAGGTAGGCCAGCGACTTGCCGGTGCCGGTGCCCGCCTGGACGAGCAGGTGCTCGCCGGTCTCGATCGAACGCTCGATGGCCAGCGCCATCTCCTGCTGGCCAGGCCGCGATGTACCACCCGGGACCGCGCCGACCGCCGCGGCCAACAAGTCCGTCGCCGTCGGCTCCTGCCCGCCGGAGCGGGGCTTTGGGGCCGTGGAGGGTGACGGTGGTGCGTTGGTCGCGGTGGTCACCGTGCGACCGTACCCGCCCCCACCGACGCATCCGCGCTTATCCACAAGCGGCGCGCGTTATCCACAGGCCCTTGCCCTGAACGCGACGGCGGGCATCACCCGGAGTGGCGCGGCGATCAGGTGTGGAAGCCGAGACGTCGCAGCATTTGTTCCGGGTCGGCGGCAAAGGACATTAGTTCGCCCAGCTCCCGCGGTAAGAGGTCACCGATTCCGGCCCATGCACGCTCGTGTGCATCCTGCAAAAGATGGCACACCTGGCGTGCGACTTCGTCACTGCCGGCCGCGGTGATCCAGCGATCGGCAAATTCGATCTCGGTCACCTGGCCCGCCTGCGTGGTAATGGTCAATTCGCCGCCTGGGCTGGTCAGGCGTGATTTCTCGGTGAAATGGTGTTCGAGTTGGTGGCGCGCTTCATCGAGCTGGCGCTCGGCATCGTCGAGCAACGGCAGCAGGTCGCGAATCAGGTCCGGGCCGGACACGCCGGCTAGCGACCCGCCGGCCGCCGGTGTGCGGTCGAGCAGTGCCGCGGTCGCAGGCGCGCTGCCCGCCCCCACGGCTTCCACGCGCCGGGCCTGCGCTTCTCCCACCGCGGACAGGATGGCGCGGGCGAGACCGGCCGGATCTGTTTCCTGCCGCCAATCGCGCGACACCACCACGTCTGTGGCACGCCCATGACTGTCCACAATCACACGCACCAAACTGTTTCGATCTTCTCCGGTGTAGCGAAATCGCGGATCGTGCTTTGCGGACAGCCGTGTGGTAAGGGCATCGGCTCGCGCGCGTAGTGCGTCGAGATCGGCGAGGAGTCGGGCACTGTCGTACTCGGACATATCATGGCCTCATCGTCTTTTCGAAGCGCCGCCGGCGAATACTGTACGACAACGGATTGCGAAAAACGAAGTTTCTCGATGGGTGGCCGAGCGGCCGGACAGAGGACGTGCCCATCCACCGATCGGGGCATCGGTTAGGGTTCGGGCATGTCGAGCGACATGGTCCGGGTCGTCTACCGCAAGTACGACGGCACAGCCCACCGTGACTATCCCGCGCGCCGGCTGGCCGAAGACGACCTGGGCACCTGGCTCGGCGTGAGCGCGGGCACCCGCTCCGTCTACCACGGGCGCCCCTCGGTGGAGCAGATCCCGTTCGTGGTGCTGGTGCCGCACGACGCGTGGTGGACCGGCATGTTCAACCCGCCGCCGCGTACCAGCGAGGTGTATTGCGACATCGCCACTCCCGCCGAGTGGGACGGCGACACGGTCCGCATCATCGACCTGGATCTCGACGTCGTGCGGCGGCGCGCGACCGGCGCGGTGGAGCTGCGCGACGAAGACGAGTTCGCCGAGCACCGCGAGCGGTTCGGCTATCCCGCCGACGTGGCCGACAACGCCCAGGGCGCCGCACGGTGGCTCCTCGGCGCGCTCGGCGACGGCACCGAGCCGTTCGCGTCCGCGTATCGAAAGTGGCTGGCCCTGGTCGCCTAGAAGATCCCCGGACCTGTCATCCTGACGCAGCGTCACCGGCGGTTACTCGCGGCGACGAGACCCCTGTTGCCTTCCCGGATCGCCGGTCCGGGAACAGGCATCCTCCGAAAGGTCCGCGCCGGCCGCGGCCCGGGACAGATCTGCCCTTTAGAGGCCCGGCGGTGGCCAGGCCGTGCCCTCGGCGGGCAGCGGCTGCACGGCGGCGGTCTTCTCCGGGCTGATCTGGTTGAAGACGCCGGTGATCCGGCCGTCTGCCACCGCGAACGCCATGACGCCGCGAAACGGGCGCCCGTCTTTGTAGATGCCTTCGACTTGGATGCCGAACCCGCCGTTGACCGCGACCGGAGCCGCCCGGACCTCCAGCATGAACTTGCCGGCCTGCTTGAAGAGGCCGAGCAGGAAGCGGGCCACCTCGGCGGCGCCGGAGAGTGGGCGCCCGGCTGCGGGGAAGGCGCCGCCACCGTCGCCGATCATCACGGCGTCGGGTGCCAGCACCGCCAGCAGCGCGTCGACGTCGCCGGACTCCACGGCGGTGAAGAACGCGGCGACGAGGCGGCGCTGCTCAGCCAGGTCGGCCGTGTGTTTGGGTGGGCCGTCGGCGACCGCCCGGCGGGCCCGTGAGGCCAGCTGCCGGGCGGCCTCCACGGTCGTGCCCAAGGCGTTCGCGATCTCGTCGAACGGCACCGCGAACACGTCGTGCAGCACGAAAGCGATCCGCTGCTCGGGCGTGAGGCGTTCGAGCACCACGAGAAGCGCGATGCTCACTTCGTCGGAGCGGGCCGCCAGCTCCGCGGGGTCCGGGCCGCCGTCGGGCAGGCGGCTCACGAGCGGCTCCGGGAGCCATTGACCTGGGTACGCCTCGCGGCGTACCCGCGCGGAGCGCAGCACGTCGAGGCAGATGCGGCCGACCGTGGTCGTGAGCCAGCCGCGCAGGTCACGGATCTGGGCGCGGGCGGCCGGGTCGGCGAGCGCGTCAGCGTACCGCAGCCAGGTCTCCTGCACGGCGTCTTCGGCTTCGGCTCGGCTGCCGAGCATCCGGTAGGCCACCGCCGTCAGGTGGCTCCGCTCTGCCTCGAACTCCGTGGCGAGATCCCGCACCCGTCCAGTGTTACCCACCTTAGGGTCTATCTGGTGGATCTTGTGGGGCTGCGGCGGCGGGCCCAGGCGACGGCCAGCGGCATCCCTGGACCGCCGCCTGGACCTCGCCTCGCACCCACAAGATCCACCAGATAGACCCTAAAGCGGCGCAGACGCCCTGGGTAAGCGATGATCGGTGGATGACGTCTGTACCTGAGCTGCTGCGCGTCGGTCCGGCTGTTGATCTCAAGGACATCGACCCGAGCTCCACACCCGGTCTGCCCGGCCGTAGGGTGACCGGCAAGGACCCGAAGGGTTGGGCTCGCGAGCAGCTCGGGTCTCTGGGCGTCGAGCTCGCGCGCCAGCAGGAGATGCTGTTCGCGGCCGCGAAGGCCGCCGGCGACCGCCGCCGGCTGCTGCTGGTGCTCCAGGCGATGGACTGTGGCGGCAAGGACGGCACCATCAAGAAGGTCGCCGGCGCGATGAACCCGCTCGGCCTGCACATCGTCGGCTTCGGGCCGCCGACCGAGGAAGAGCTCAAGCACGACTTCCTGTGGCGGATCCGGCGCGCCCTGCCGCCCGCCGGGCTGGTGGGTGTCTTCAACCGTTCGCACTACGAAGACGTGCTCGTCGCGCGGGTCGCCTCGCTCGTGCCGGAGCGGGTGTGGCGGTCGCGGTACTGGCAGATCAACGGCTTCGAGCGCGAGCTGGCCAACGAGGGATTCACGCTCGTCAAGGTCATGCTCCACATCTCATACAGCGAGCAGCGCGAACGCCTTCTGGAACGGTTGACCGACCCGACCAAGCACTGGAAGTACAATCCGGCCGATGTAGACGCCAGGTCCCGGTGGACGGACTATCAGGCGGCCTACAACGATGCGCTTAGCCGCTGCTCGACAGACCATGCCCCGTGGTACGTCGTGCCGGCCGACCGCAAGTGGTACCGCGACTGGGCAGTCGCGAACATCGTGCTGGAGGCGTTGAAGGATATGCGTTTGTCGTACCCCGAAGCTGACTTCGACCTCGACGCGGAGCGTCGGCGGCTGGAAGCGGACCGCGCGCCGGCGATGGCCTCGTGAGGTTCTCCTTCCGGCCCACGGAGGGCGCCTTCTACGAGCTTTTCACCAAGGCTGCGCAGAATCTGGTCCGCGGCACCGAGTTGCTCAACGAGCTCGCGCTCCCCGGCGTCGACGTGCAGTCGGTCAGCGAGCGGCTCACCGAGGTCGAGCACGACAGCGACCAGATCACGCACGAGCTGTACCAGAAAATCAACTCCTCGTTCATCACGCCGTTCGACCGCGAAGACATCTACCGGCTCGGCTCGCAGCTCGACGACGTGATGGACCACCTGGAGGCGGTCGGAAGCCTGCTCTACCTCTACGGGCTCACCAAACTCCCCTCGCTGCCCCGCGAGATGCACGAGCTGATCGCGGTGCTCGACGAGCAGGCCAAACTGACCGCCGACGCGATGCCCCGGCTGAAGACGATGAAGGCCCTGGAGGACTACTGGATCGAATGCAACCGGCTGGAAAACAACGGCGACCGCGCGTACCGGATGCTGCTGGTGCGGCTCTTCTCAGGTGAGTACGACGCGTTGACCGTGCTGAAGATGAAGGAGGTCGCCGACGAGCTGGAGGCGGCCTGCGACGCGTTCGAGCACGTGGCCAACACGGTCGAGACCATCGCGGTCAAGGAGTCTTAGCCGTTGAGCGGGGAGCTCGTCGCTGTCCTCGCGGTGATCGTCATCGCGCTGGCGTTCGACTACACGAACGGTTTTCACGACGCGGCCAACGCGATCGCGACGAGCGTCTCCACGCGCGCCCTCACGCCGCGGGTGGCCCTGCTGATGGCCGCGGTCGGCAACTTCGTGGGCGCACACTTCGGCGCCGGCGTGGCCAAGACGGTCGGTGCCGGCCTCGTCGCGCTGCCGACCGGCCGGGACAGCCTCGGCATCGTCTTCGCCGGCGTGCTCGGCGCGATCGTGTGGAACCTGATCACCTGGTACTTCGGCCTGCCCTCCTCGTCGTCACACGCGCTGATCGGCGGGCTGGTGGGCGCCACGCTCGCCGCCTCCGGCACCGTGCTGTGGCGCGGGATCGTCGAAGACGTGATCCTGCCGATGATCCTGTCGCCCCTCGTCGGCTTCGTGCTGGGCTTCCTGGTCATGCTCGCCATCCTGTGGATCTTCCGGCACGGGCATCCGGCCAAGCTCAACCGTGGATTCCGTATCGCACAGACCGTCTCCGCGGCCTTCATGTCCGTCGGCCACGGCATGCAGGATGCCGCGAAGACCATCGGCATCGTGGTGCTCGCGCTCTACGTCGGCAGATACCAGGGGAGCCCCGAGCATATCCCGGAGTGGACATTCTGGGCCTCGGCGACCGTGCTGGCGCTCGGCACGTACGCGGGCGGCTGGCGGATCATCCGCACGCTCGGCCGCAAGATCGTCGACCTCCGCCCGCCGGAGGGCTTCGCGGCGGAGACGGTGGCCAGCTCCGTGCTGTACTTCAACGCGCTCGTGCTGCACGCACCCATCTCCACCACCCACACGATCACCTCGGCGATCATGGGCGTGGGTGCGACCAAACGCCTCTCCGCGGTGCGGTGGGAGGTGGCGGGCACGATCGTGGGCGGCTGGGTGCTGACCTTCCCCGCCGCCGGCCTGATCGCGAGCCTCGCGTATCTGGTGGTCCGCCCCCTCTTCTGAGCGGCCTGGTGCGGTTGGCCCACAAACGTTGGCCGGCTTTCGCCGGACCGGCGAAGGTGGTGGCCTACCGCACCAGAGCTTTCGGAGTCAGGGTCGCCGCCGCCCTAGGGTCACTTTCCCAGGGCAGATTTCCCCCGTCCGCGTCAGCGGCGGACCGTATGCTCCCGCGGGCACCGCTCCCGGCCGGCGGCTCGCAGACCGAGCCGAGATCCCCGGCCGTCCACTGCCAGGTCCGCGAGCCAAGCCCCGAAGGATCTCGCGGCCCACCCCCGGCCGCACCTCGCGGCCGTTACTGTCGGCGACGAAGCTCCGCTGTCCGCCCTCGCGCCGATCCGGCAACAGACATCGTGGGCAAATCGTCACCCCGCAAGGGGTGACGCGACCAACCGCGAAGGGTGAGGCCGCGGGAGCAGCGGTCTGGACCACGACGGACGTCGCGGTAGCTCAAATCTCCGTCCTCACAGGAATTCAGGGCTAGCCACCCCGACAAAAGGTCCTTAGTACGAGACGCCGATCTGCTCGCGGATCTTGTCGAGCAGCTCCATGACCTGGATCGTCGCCGCGTGCGGCACGAGCGGGCTCTCGGTCAGCCCTTCGCGGAGGCAGCGCTGCACCTCCGCGGCCTCGTACCGGTAGCCGAGGCCCTCGCGCGGCACCTCCACGACCTCCGGCTCCGCGCCGTCCCGGTGCAGCGTGAACCGGTCCGGCCGGAAGAACGGCGGGTCGAGGACGATCCGCCCCGTGGTGCCGCTGACCGTGGCACCGAGCGCGGTCTGGCCGAGCATGCCGCTGGTGAGCGCGGCCAGGGCTCCCGAGTCGTACCCGAAGATGATCCCGGTGTTTTCGTCTGTGCCCTCGGGACCGATCTTGGCCCAGGCGCGCACGTGCTCGGGCATGCCGAGGATCAGGTGGGCGAAGCTGACCGGGTAGACGCCGAGGTCGAGCAGCGCGCCGCCGCCCAGCTCCGGCGCCCGCATCCGGTGGGTCGGCTCGAACGGGCCGGCCACGCCGAAGTCCGCGTGCACGCTGATCACCTCACCGATCGCGCCGTCGCGGATCAGCTCGACCATCCGCAGCACGCTCGGGTTGCACCGCATCCACATGGCCTCCATCAGGAAGAGGCCGCGGTCGCGGGCCAGGTCGATCAGCTCGACCGTGGTGGTCAGATCCAGCGTGAACGGCTTTTCGCACAGCACCGCCTTCCCGGCCTCCAGCAGGATGCGGGTGGCGGCGTAGTGGGCGGAGTGCGGCGTGGCCACGTAGACGACCTCCACATCGGGGTCGTCGGCCAGTTCGCGCCACGACCCGTACGCCCGCGGGATGTCGTGCTTGCCGGCGAACGCCTGCGCCGACTCGGGCGACCGAGACCCGACGGCCACGATCTCCGCGTCCGGCATGAGCTTCAGGTCGTGTACGAAGGCGGTGGCGATGCCACCGGTGGCCAGGATCCCCCAACGCGTGCGCTCACTCATGACTCGCGATCGTACGGGCATACTGGGGCCGATGACTGACGTGGACGGGTGGCGGCTGCCGGAGGCGTTGGTCGCGCAGGTGCGGCGGTTCGAGGCCGGCGAGAGCGGGCCGGCGCCGCCGCCGCGGCTCGCCGCCACGGTCGTGCTGTTGCGGCCCGCCGGCGGTGGCTTCGAGGCGTACGTGCTGCGGCGGGCGGCCTCGATGGCGTTCGCCTCGGGGATGTACGCCTTTCCGGGTGGCGGGGTCGACCCGGCCGACGCCGGTGCCGATATCGGCTGGGCCGGGCCGCCGCCGGAGCAGTGGGCTTACCGTCTCGGGCGCCCCGCGGGTGAGGCGCAGGCGGTGGTGTGCGCGGCCGTGCGCGAGGTCTTCGAGGAGTCCGGCGTGCTGCTCGCCGAAGGGGCGGGCGGTGACGATCTGGAGGCCGACCGCCAGGCGCTCGTCCGCCGGGACGCCAGCCTGGGCGAGCTGCTGGCCCGGCGTGGGCTCGTGCTCCGCTCGGACCTGCTGGGCGCGTGGGCGCGCTGGGTCACGCCGGAGTTCGAGCCCCGGCGCTTCGACACCTACTTCTTCGTCGCCGCGCTGCCCGAGGGGCAGCTGGCCCGCGACGTCTCGGGCGAGGCCGACCTCACGATGTGGGTACGGCCGGCGGACGCGGTCGCGCGCTACGAGGCCGGCCAGATCGCCATGCTGCCGCCTACCGTCGTGATGCTGCGTGAGCTCGCCGGGTACCCGGACAGCGCGGCGGTGCTGGCGGCGGCGGCCGCGCGGGACGCGGCGACGGCCGTGACACCGCGCGCGGAGATCGCCGCCGACGGCACCGTGCGGCTGCGGATCACGTAAAAGCAAGCGGCCGGGCGACCCGCGGGCCGCCCGGCCGTAAGCCGGTGGAGCGGGTCAGCCGAAGCGGCCGGTGATGTAGTCCTCGGTGCGCTTGTCGCTGGGGTTGGTGAAGAGCTTGCCGGTCTCGCTGAACTCGACCAGCCGCCCGTGCCGCACCTGCTTGTCGTCAACCTCGGCGGTGAAGAACGCTGTGTAGTGGCTGACGCGGGCGGCCTGCTGCATGTTGTGCGTGACGATGACGATCGTGTACGACTTCGTCAGCTCGTGCATCAGGTCTTCGATCTTGCCGGTGGCGATCGGGTCGAGCGCGGAGCAGGGCTCGTCCATCAGGATCACGTCCGGGCGGACGGCGATCGTGCGGGCGATGCACAGCCGCTGCTGCTGACCGCCGGAGAGGGAGAGGCCGCTCTGCTTGAGCTTGTCTTTCACCTCGTCCCACAGGGCGGCGCCGGTGAGCGCCTCCTCGACCTGGTCGCTGAGGTTGCCCTTGATGCCGTTGATCCGCAGCCCGTACGCCACGTTGTCGAAGATGGACTTCGGGAACGGGTTGGGCTTTTGGAACACCATGCCGATGCGGCGGCGCACCTGGATCGGGTCGACATCCTTGGCGTAGAGGTCCTGGCCGTGGTAGGTGACCTTGCCGGCCACGCGGGCGCCGGGGATCAGGTCGTTCATCCGGTTGAGCGAGCGCAGGATGGTCGACTTGCCACAGCCGGACGGGCCGATCATGGCGGTGATCTGGTTTTGGCGAATCGGCAACGTGGTGCCGCGGACGGCCTCGTAGTTGCCGTAGAAGACGCTGACGTCACGCAGGTCCATGACGGGAGCGCCGGCTGCCTGCGGCGTGTCGACACCGACGGCACCCCAACCGCTGCTGGGCGCGCCGATGCTGACAGAGGGGCGGTCGCTGGCGGTCACTGTCTCCACCTTGGGGTCGGGCCTGGTCATGTTCAGCGCTCCTTAATAGCGAAGCGGTTTGCAATGATGCGGGCAATGATCGTGAAGAGCAGCACGATCACGATCAGGGTCAGCGCGGCGCCCCATGCCCGGTCCTGAGGAGGCACGAACGGCTCGCTGGCGTTGCGGAAGATCTGGGCGGTCAGTGCCGTGTTCTCGCCGCTGAAGGGGTTCCAGTTCGTTTCGTTGACGGCGCCGACGACGAAGAGGATCGGCGCAGTCTCGCCCGCGGCGCGAGCGATCGCCAGCAGCGCGCCGCTGGTGATGCCCGAGATCGCGGCCGGCAGCACGACCGTGAGGGTCGTGCGCCACTTCCGGGCGCCCAGCGCCAGGCTGGCCTGGCGCAGCTCGTCGGGCACCAGCCGGAGCATCTCCTCGGTGCTGCGGATGACCACCGGGAGCATGAGGCAGGCCAGCGCGAGCGCGCCCGCGAAGGCGGTCCGCTCGTCGAAGGTCAGCACCCAGATCGTGTAGATGAACAGACCCATCACGATCGAGGGCACACCGGTCATGATGTCGGCCAGCATCCGGATGATCCGGGCGAGCGGCCGCTGTTTGCCGTACTCGTTGAGGTAGATCGCGCCCAGGACGCCGAGCGGGATCGCCATCAGGGCCGCGATGCCCGTGGTGAGCAGCGTGCCGACGATCGCCGGCCACATACCCCCGCCGGCGCGCCTCGTCGAGAGCGAGATGTCCTCGGAAAGGAACTCCCAGCTCATCACGCCGCCGCCCTTGGCGATCACCGAGTAGATCACCAGGCCGAGCGGGACGACCGCGACGATCAGGGCGAGCACGATGGCCCCCGTGGCGATCTGGTTGGTGATCCGGCGCCGGGCGGAGAGGGAACGGCGGGTCAGGTCGGGCGCGCCGGCACCTGGCCGACTGACACGCTCAGCCGTGGTCGTCATCACGCCGCTCCCTTCATCCGGATCTCGGCACGGCGGACGATGGCCTGCGCCACGGTGTTGATGATCACCGTCATCACGAACAGTACGACGCCGAGGCCGATCAGGGCGGCGGTGAAGTCGCCCGTCGATTCGCCGATCTGGTCGACGATCACCGCCGGCAACGCGTTGCCGCTGGCGAAAACGTTCGCGGTGATCTGGGTCGAGCTACCGATGATCAGGGCGACCGCGATGGTCTCGCCCATGGCCCGGCCGAGGCCGAGGATGACGGCGCCGACCAGGCCGCCGAAGCTGTGCGGGAAGACCGCGCCGCGGATCATCTCCCAGCGGGTGGCGCCGAGGGCGAGCGCCGCGTCCTTGTCGGCCCGCGGCACGGTGCTGAACACCTCGCGGGAGATCGACGTGATGATCGGCGTGATCATGATGGCCAGGATGAGCCCGGCGGTCATGAAGCTCCGGCCGCTGCCGACCGGCTCGCCGAAGAGCGGGATCCAGCCCAGCACGTCGTGGAACCACTGGTAGATCGGCACGAGCTTGGGGGCGACGACGAGGACACCCCACAGGCCGAAGACCACCGACGGCACGGCCGCGAGCAGGTCGATCACTGTGACCGCAGGGCCGCGCAGCCGGCGCGGGGCCAACTCGGTGAGGAAGAGTGCGATGCCGAGGGAGACCGGCACCGCGAAGATCAGCGCGATGAGGGAGACGACCGCCGTGCCGAAGATGAACGCGAGCGCGCCGAAGACCCCGGCCGGCGGGTCCCAGGTCTTGCTGGTGATGAAGTCGAGGCCCATCTTGCTCAGCGCCGGCCACGCCTCGCGAGTGGTCGTGATGAGGATGAGAGCGAGCACGGCGAGCACCAGCAGGCCCGCCCCGATGGTCAACGCCATGAAGGAGCGGTCGGCCCTCGGGCCGCCGCCCCGGCTCGCGAGAGGGCTGGGCGGATCGGGTGTCTGAGTCGTCACGGTCCTAACTCCGGTGGCTGGGACGCCGCCAGGGGCGGGATCGTCGGACCCCGCCCCTGGGCTCTGTCATCGATTCACTGGATCTTGTCGAGCTGGGCGAGCGCCTTCGTCTTGAGCGCCGCGGGCAGCGGGGCGTAATCCACCTCGGGGGCGAGCGTCTGACCCTCGTTGAGGATGTAGGTGACGAAGCCCTTAACCGCGTCCTTCTTCGCCGCGTCCGGGTACGAGGTGCGGACGAGGATGTAGGTCGGGGCGGTGATCGGGTAGCTCGTCGCGCCGGCCGCGTTCAGCGGGTCGTACGTGAGGTCGTCCTTGACCGTCGCGCCTTCCAGGGCGGCCGTGGCGCCGTCGAGGCTGGCCGCGACGAACTGGCCGTCCTTGTTCTTGATCGCGGCGAACTTGAGGCCGCTCTCCTTGGCGTCGCTGAAGTCGACGTAGCCGATCGCGCCGTCGCTCTGCTTGATGATCTGCGCGACACCCGTGTTCTTCTGCGCGCCCTGGGTGGTGGACGGCCAGTTGACCGTGTCACCGCTGTCCAGCTTCCAGCTCGGCGCGGCGGCCTTCAGGTACTTGGTGAAGTTGTTGGTCGTACCCGAGCCGTCGGCGCGGTGCGCGACCGTGATCGCCTTGTCGGGCAGGTTGACGCCCGGGTTGTCGGCGGCGATCGCCGCGTCGTTCCACTTCTTGATGTCCGTCTGGAAGATCTTCGCGAGCGTGTCCGGGCTGAGCTGAAGCTTGTCCACGCCCGAGAGGTTGTAGGAGACCGTAATCGGCGCGGCCACGGTCGGCACGTACAGGAAGGAGTCGGCGGCGACGCCGTCCGTGTCCTTGACCGTGCTGTCGGTGCCGGCCCAGTCCACGAGGTTGGCGCCGAAGTCCTTCTTGCCCTGACCCGAGCCGACGGAGTTGTAGGTGACAGTCACCTTCGACGCCACGGTCTTGAACTCGGCGATCGCCTCCGTGTAGAAAGCGTTCGGGAAGCTGGCGCCACCGCCCTTGATGTCGCCGGACAGGCTTTCATAGTTGCCCGCGCCAGAGCCGGAATTGCCGGTCCCGGTGTCGGTGCCGTTGTCGTCGTCTCCGCCACCGCAGCCGGCAAGTGCGAGCGCGGCGATCGCGACGCCGACGAGGGCACGCCGCGAGAGCACGTTGCGGTTCACCTCAGGTAAGCCTCTCTGTTGGGAGCGTCCGGCCATGAACGGGCCGAACACTGGCGACGCTAAAAGCAGCAGGTAGCCGGCTTCCACGGCGTGGATGAACGAGGAGTGAACACGTCTACCAGGCAAGATTGCGCAATGCTGAGGGGGAGTTGTCCGTTCCGTGAACCAGGGTGCTTGTGCCGGGAATATCCGATATTGGCGGTCGCCCGTTATCGCTACGCGACGTTACGTTGACGTTGCTGTGACCGGGTGAACAACCCGTCGGTAACTCACATCCGTAGACCAACGGGCGAACCCCGACCGGGTGTACAGCGCCACCGCCCGGACGTTCGACTCATCGACGTAGAGCATCGCCTGATCCAGCCCTCGGCCACGCAGGTAGCGCAGGCCGGCCACGGTCAGCGCGGAACCGAGGCCGGTGCCGTGCGCGTCCGGGTCGACCCCGAGCACGTACACCTCGCCGATCGGCTCGTGCTGGTGCCCCCGGGCGCCGTGCACCTTGGTCCAGTGAAAGCCGAGCAGCCGGCCGTCTCCGGCCACCGCGAGCAGGAAGCCGTCCGCGTCGAACCACGGCTCCGCCATCCGTAGCCGCAGGTCACGCAGTGTCCAGCGGCCCTGGTCGGGGTGGTCGGCGAAGGCGCGCGCGTTGAGCGTCACCCATGCCTCGTCGTCCTGGCCCGGCCGGAACGGGCGCAGCGCCACTCCCTCGGGCAGCCTCGGCTCCAGCAGCGGTGCGTAGAGCGAGCGGCGCATTTGCAGCAGCACGCGGGCGCGTACGAACCCGAGGCTGAGCGCGAGCGCGCCGGCCGAGGGGTGGTCGCCGTGCGCCCACAGACGCAGCCGCCCGCGCGGGTCGGTCTTGTCGGTGACGTCCATCGCCGCCCGCACGAGCGCCCGCCCGAGCCCGTGCCGCCGGCGCAGCGGGTGCACCGCCAGCTCCGCGGACGCGCCCTCGACCTTGTCGGTGGTGTCCAGGTGGGCATATCCGGCGAGCGCGCCGTCGTGGTCCCGCGCCAGCAGGTGAACGGCCGGTACGTCGCCGCCGTGCCGCAGGTGGAGCACCACGTGCTCGGAGAGGGGGTACGCCCCGTCCGTGTCGCCGGCGGCCTGGGCGAGAGCGAGCACCTCCCGCACCTCCTCCGCGGTCAGCTGATCGGTCCGGGCCGCGACGGGATGTACGGAGGTCACCACGTCACGGTATGCCAGGTTCAGATCTGGCCGAGCTTGAGCGGCCACTCCCGGCCGTGCATGCGGGGCGGGTCGATGCCGGGCGGGAGCGCGCAGAGCTGAAAGCGGCGGCCCAGGTTGGGCAGGATCGAGCGGAGCGCCGAGATCGTGCCGTGGCGGTCGCCACCCGCGTCGTGCAGCAGGACGATCGCCCCGCGGGTCGTGCCGGAGTTGACCGTGCTGGCGATGCTGCCCGCGCCGGGCTTGCGCCAGTCCTGCGGGTCCACCGTCCAGTGCAGCGGCGTCATGCCCAGCTCGCGGGATACCGCCACGATCGACGCCGTCCACGCACCGCCGGGCTGGCGGTAGTAGGACACCCGGGCACCGGGCGCGGCGTCGCGGATCGCCTGGTTGGTGCGTAGGAGATCGGTGCGGATGCCGGCCCTGGTGCGCACGCCGAGCCGCACGTCGTGCTCCCACGAGTGGTTGCACAGGGTGTGGCCGTCGGCGGCGATCTGCCGCACCAGCCCGGGAAACGCCCTGACGTTGACGCCGACCAGGCAGAACGTCGCCTTCACGCCGTACCGTCGCAGCATCGCGAGCGCCTGCGGGGTCTGCGACGGGTCGGGACCGTCGTCGAAGGTCAGCGCCACCCCGGTCGTACCCGTGGTGCGGCGGCTGCCGAACGGACCGCCCCGCTCGGCGGGCAGCGGCGGGCGGCCGGGCCCGGTGATCGGCTGCGCGGCCATCGGCGGGGCCGGTGCGATGGGCGGCTTCGGCGCGGCGGCGACGGGTCGGGCCGCGCCGGTGGCCGGCGCGACGGTGCGCGCCGTGCGCTCCCGGGCGGTGTCGGGCGCGAGATGGTGCCCCACCAGGTAGGCGCTCGCCACGATCGCGGCTATCACACCCGCGACGATCGCCACCGTGCGCACGTTGGACAGAGCGGTACCGGTGCGCTCGTCGGTCTCACCGGCCTCGGTGGCCTCCTGGGTAACAGGCACGACCTTGAGGATAAATCGCTCTTAAGAAACTTAAGGCCAAAAACGCCCAAATGCATTACATATAAGGAAGCGCCACCCAGCCTTCGCTGGATGGCGCTTCGGGGTAGCCGGGTGTCAGACGGGCAGCGGAGCCGGCTCGCTGTCGGGCAGCGGGCGGCTCGGCGGCACGACGAACTTGTAGCCGACCTGGCGGACCGTGCCGATCATCGACTCGTACTCCGAGCCGAGCTTGGCCCGCAGCCGCCGCACGTGCACGTCGACCGTGCGGGTGCCGCCGAAGTAGTCGTAGCCCCAGACCTCGCGCAGCAGCTGGTCGCGGGTGAACACCCGGCCCGGGTGCTGGGCCAGGAACTTCAGCAGCTCGAACTCCTTGTAGGTCAAGTCGAGCGGGCGGCCCTTGAGCTTGGCCGCGTAGGTGTCCGGGTCGATGCTCAGCTCGCCGGCCCGGATCAGGCCGCCGGCGCCGGAGGTCGCGTTGGTGAGGCGACCGACCGCCAGGCGGAGGCGGGCCTCGACCTCGGCGGGACCGGCGCTGGCCAGGATCACGTCGTCGACGCCCCAGTCGGCGTTGAGCGCGATCAGGCCAGCCTCGGTGACCACGGCGACCAGCGGCACGCCCAGGCCGGTGGCGTGGAGCATGCGGCAGGTCGCGCGGGCCTCGGCCAGCTCGGAACGGGCGTCGACCATGACCGCGTCAGGGCTTGGGCCGGAGACCAGGGTGCGCACGTCGCGCGGCGCGGTGCGCACCGAGTGAGGGAGCAGGTCGAGCGCGGGAAGCACGGCTGACGGCTCACCGGCGCGGGCTGTCACCAGCAACAGGATTTCCACTCTGACCTCCGTCCTCGCGGCGCTGGGCCGCGCGGTGACCGGCGGTAATCCGGACGACCGGCTTACCGGTGTGACTCTGTGTCGGTCCCGGCGTCGCTGACGGGCGGGTGCTGTTGACTTCGGAAGAGCTTAACCGATGGTCAGCTGTAAACACTCCGGTGTCCGGCCGTTCATTTGTGTGATCGGCCATAGATTGGCCAGCATCGATCTCTGTTTCGCCGGTCGGCCGGATGCGCGCCAGGGCCCTAGTATCGGGGGCGTGTTCCCCTCCGCCTCCGACACCGCCCCGCGCGCCGTGGCCACCGCCGCGGGCGACGAGGACGAGGTGGAGGAGGTCGAGGTCGTCCCGGTCCGGCCGAGCCTCTCGGTAGCCATCGCCGGGTTCGCCGCGCTGCTGGCCATCGGGCTGGTCTTCGGTGCGCAGACGGCCGGCCCGGGCAGTGCCCGCGTCCCGTACGCGATCGTGATCTTCGGGGTGCAGCTCCTCTTCATCTTGGCCTGGACGATGGCCATCCGCCCCCCGGCGCTGCCCGCCGTGGCCGGGGTCTGCGGGGTGGCGGCGCTCCTCGCCGACATGGGCGCCGTGTTGCCGCAGAGCGCGACGGTCGTCCCACTCGTGTACGTGTCGATCGGTGGCTTCGTGGCCGCCGTGGTGAGCCAGCTGATCCGCGCCGTCGACCGGGCCCGGGCGAAAGACTCGCTCGGCTCCACGCTGCTCATCGTGCTCGGCGTGGTGGCGTTCGCGTCGCTGATCGTGCTGGGCCGCGAGCCGCTCGGCACCCAGACGATCTTCGTGTGCCTGACCGCGACCGGTGTGTCGCTGATCGTGGCGCGGCTTACCGACGCGGTGCTCGCCTGGCCACGGCTCGCCCCACAGGTGCCCCGCGGCGCCGCCGGCGTGGTCTTCGGCGCCATGGCCGGCACGCTGGTCGCCGCCGTGATCGGCAGCTACGTGGTCGGCTTCACGCCCACGAGCGCCGCCATCGCGGGTCTTGTGGCCGCCAGCCTCGGCGCGCTCGCCGACCTCGCGGTCGGCTACGCGGAGGCGGGGCGGCAGATGGCCGGCGAGCCGCCGACCATGTGGATCGCCCGGCACATGCAGGGGCCGCTCGGCGGGTTCGCGCTCGCCGCGCCCGCCGCGTACGCCATGTGCGTCTTGTTCCTGACCTGAGGCACGACTCGCATCCAGGAGAGCGGGGTATAACGGCCGCCGTGACGACGTACACCTATGAACCGGCACCGGCGCGCCCCCGGCGGCGCTGGGGCCGGCGCCTGCTGATCGTCTTCATCGTGCTGCTGGTGGTGCTCGGCGGGCTGCTCGTCGTCGCCGACCGGGTGGCCGCGAGCGTGGCCGAGCGCGCGATCAGCGACGAGATCGCCAAGGAACTCGTCGCGCAGGACGTCAAGTCGTCTCCGCCGGACGTCGGGGTCGGCGGGTTCCCGTTCCTCACCCAGGTGCTCTCGGGCAAGTACGAGTCGATCACGATCGGCCTCCGCGACCTGGAGGGCAACATCGAGGGCGAGGGCGTGCGGGTGCCTCGGCTCGACGTCGACGCCCGCGACGTCTCCGCGCCGCTCGAGACGATCCGCAACGGCCAGGGCGACGTTGTCGCGCAGACCGTCAACGGCACCGCCACCATCGCGTACGCGAGCGTCGTCGCCCTGATGGACCAGCCCGGCCTGCGGCTGTCCGAGCGCGACGGCCAGCTTCGCGTCACCGCCCCGCTCGACGTCGTGGGTCAGCGCGTCACGGTCAGCGGCACCGCCGAGCTGAGCGTGACGAACGGGCGGGTGCAGATCCGGTTCCGCGACCTGACCGCCGACGGGCTGCCCCAGCTGCCCGGCGCGGATGCGGTCCTCAACCAGTACGCCCAGCAGATCTCGATCAGCATGGCGCTGCCCGAGCTGCCGTTCAAATTGGACGTCAAGGGCGTCGAGGCACGCCCGGATGGGCTCGCCGTGGACGCCCAGGCGCTCAACGTCGCACTCAACCAGTGGTAACTACCTCATCCCGGATGGTGAGTCGGTTCTGTCACGACTCGAAGAACGGCTGGTAAGCTCCCTCCCCATGGGGACGCTCCTCACCAAACGGCGCGCGGTCGACCTGTGCCGCGTGGCCGCCTGCCTGTGTCGCCCCGTCATCTGACGGCGGGGCCGGTTCTGCGTACCCTCTGATCCATTACGCCCGGCAGTGGCGCCGTCGCACGTACCCGTGATCCGTCCCAACCCATGGGTCGCGCGCTACGGCGAAGATTGAGCGCCCGCGCGCCGACCTCGAATCAATCCTCAAGAGGAGTTCATTCGATGAGTCGCGACACTGCACTCGTATCAGCCGACTGGGCCGAAAAGAACCTGGAAGCAGCCGGTGTGGTCTTCGTCGAGGTCGACGAAGACACGGCCGCGTATGACGCGGGCCACATCCCGGGCGCCATCAAGCTCGACTGGAAGACCGACCTGCAAGACCCGGTGCGCCGAGACTTCGTCAACAAGCAGCAGTTCGAGGCGCTGCTGTCCGAGCGCGGCATCGGCAACGACGACACCGTGATCCTGTACGGCGGCAACAACAACTGGTTCGCGGCCTACGCGTACTGGTACTTCAAGCTCTACGGCCACCGCGACGTCAAGCTGCTCGACGGCGGCCGCAAGAAGTGGGAGCTCGACGCCCGCACGCTCACCAAAGACCCGGTGAGCCGCCCCGCCACCCAGTACACGGCGCAGGAGCCCGACGTCTCCATCCGCGCCTTCCGCGACGAGGTGGTCTCCGCGATCGGCACGAAGAACCTCGTCGACGTCCGCTCTCCCGACGAGTACGCCGGTCGCCTCCTCGCCCCCGCCCATCTGCCGCAGGAGCAGGCGCAGCGGGCCGGCCACATCCCGACCGCACTCAGCGTGCCGTGGAGCAAGGCCGCCAACGAAGACGGCACCTTCAAGTCCGACGACGACCTGCGCCAGATCTACGGCGAGGCCGGGCTCGACGACGGCAAGGCCACCATCGCGTACTGCCGCATCGGCGAGCGCTCCTCGCACACCTGGTTCGTGCTGAAGGAGCTGCTCGGCCACCAGGACGTAAAGAACTACGACGGTTCGTGGACCGAGTACGGCTCGCTCGTGGGCGTGCCGGTCGCGCTCGGCGACGAGCCGGGGAAGGCGTGACGATGACTGCCGTTACCTCCGCCAACACCGCCGCCGGCTGCGCGGCGCCCGACCAGTCGGCTCCACTCCCGGCCAGCGTCGACCTGGAGAAGGAGACCGTGATCACGGGCACCGTCCTCGCCGACTCGGGCGAGGCGGTGGCCGGTGCCTACGTGCGCCTGCTCGACTCGACCGGCGAGTTCACCGCCGAGGTCGTCACCTCGCCGGAGGGCCTGTTCCGCTTCTTCGCGGCACCGGGCACCTGGACCCTGCGCGCCCTGTCCCGCCACGGCAACGGCGACGCCACGGTGACCGCCAGCCAGGGCATCAACCAGGTCGGCGTCACGGTCGCCTGACCCCCGTCGACAGCAGAGCGGCCCGCACCCCGGTGCGGGCCGCTCTTTCGGTTGGCACTCGTGGCAGCGCCCAGACTCACGACCGCCGCCGTCAGGACCCGGACAGCTTCCAGGCACGGATGAACTCCCGGTAGAGAAACTGCTGGAAGGGCCGGCTTCGGAGCCGCCGAACGACGCTTCGTCCGATGCCTCGGGATCCGAAGTAGAGCGCGCTTACGATCGGCAGGCCGGTAGCGGTCTGCGTGACCGACGCCACCCCCTCCACGAGGTCGCGTTCGAGAGGTGACGGCTCGGCGCGGCGAATGCCGAGCGTCTCCAGCAGCCGGGTCCGCACCGCCTCGATGTCGCGGGCCAGGAGCAGGTGGTCCTCGTCGGTGACGCATGCGGCGATGGCTTCCCGGAGATCGGTTGCCTCCGCTCGGTACCGCTTGATCCGGTCGGCGACGTGACGAATCCACGCGCCGTCGGTCACCTTGCCCGTCTCCGCGTCCGACCAGAGCCGGCCGCCAAGCAGGGGCAGCTCGAACTCCATCAGCCGCAGCCGGAGCGCCGCGGCGTGACCGGCGGCTTCGGCGATGGAACCAGGAATGCCGCGAATGGTCTTGATGACGTCCAGGACGAGGACGTCTTCGGCACCTTGCCGGTTGAGGTCGAAGGTCAGCAGGAAGTCCCGTCGCATCGGATGCGGCTGGTAGCACATCGCCGCCGCGTCCGCACGTGCCTGGTACTTGAGGCCCCGCGCCAGAGTGGCCATCAGGTACTTGCCCTCACCAGGTGGCGCTACCGGCGCCAGCGCGCGGTGCAGCACGACCGCGGCCGAGCGGGCCCAGTCGCCGAACTCGTCCGACTCGATGCCGTCGTGGCTGTCGATACGGACGTTGTGGTGCCCGGTCACCCGCACGTTGGCTTGCTGGAAGCGAGCCCAATCGACCAGCCTCGCAGACAACGAATCGCGGCCTGGGCGAGCGCTGTCGCAGGCGAGAGCCTGGTCGACGAACTGAATGACGCTCGTCGTGCCGAGAGTCGTCGTCAGGTCGTCCAGAGCCCGCGCTTGAGCGGTGGTGGCGCTCGCCCACCCATCGGGCTGAAGGACGAGTGGGCTTACGAGATCGGCCTGGATCAACTCGCGTAGAAGCTGCGGCTGCTCCCCGAAATCGTCGGGTGTGGGCGCCGGCAGCGTGGGGTGAACGACGTGGACCTGCGGCACGAATATGAGCGATTGCACGATCTCGACGAAGCATTGGCGAGCGAATGGATCCTGCGGCCGTGTCCGCCTGTTTTGGGACACGATGTATTCCTCGGCGCCGATGAGTGAGGTTACGTCGACGAGGACGCTGCTCCCACTCAGCGGATGAGTTACGTGATCCCCAGGAACCACCGGACCTCCTCGGGCGTCCCCATGGTGGTCGCATCGAAGGTCGGCTCGGGTTGACTGAGTGTTTCGATGTCCACCGGAGTTCGATTGTGCCCTTTGGCGTCCACCGCCAACAGTCCGGCGGCCGCTCCCATGCACAGGCCCGCCAACCCGTCCCACACCTTCTGGCGTCTGCGGTGAAAGACGTCGAAAGGAAACAACTGCCCGTCGGTCACCTCAGTGAGGTCCACGGCGGTGCGGACCATGTCGAGGGTTTGCGAGGTGGTCCTTGTCTTGAGTCGGTAGCCCGCTTGGAGCATCGGCTCTTCGAACGGTCGAGGGGTAACCCCGGAGCTGCGTGTCACCGACGCCGACTTCCGGTGATCAGTACGAGGTCCGGCCGGAACACGGTTGACCGATATGGCCGGTGTGGCGACATCGGTCGTGACGGTGATCGGCTGCCGGCCCTTGCCCAGTTCGGGCGCGAATACAAAGGCCGCGACAGGCTTACGGTCGCGGAGAAGGCACACAACCGAGCAAAATTCGACTCGATCGTGTCGGACGAACTCTGCCGTGCCGTCGATCGGATCGATGACCCAGATCAGCTCGGGCGACGCGAGCACATCGCCGCGTATGGTCGTCCGTTTGTCCTCCTCGGCGACGACAACGGCATTGCGATCAACCTCGCGAATTCGCTGGACGATCAGTTTTTCGACCGCGACGTCGGCCTCGGTGAGCAGTGTGTCGTCCGGCTTTTTGCCTACATCGAGGGTGTCTAGGCGTGCTCGGTAATGGCGGAAGGCTTCGAGGAGATCGACTTCGAGGGTGTCCCACAAACTGCCGAGTTCCATCGCGAGCCCTCTCTGACATGAGCCACCCGGAAGTGTCCCATGCCCAGGGCGCTCGCCAAGCCAGCCGGCGAGCGCCCGATCGGATGAGGTCAGTGGCCGCTGGGTGGGGGTGGGCAGGGTTCGGACGGGGCGAGGGCGAAGTCGGCGGTCTGGGTGAAGCCGGCCTGGACGCGGACGCGTTGGCTCTCCGGCAGCCAGCCGTCCTTCGCGACCACCACGTCGTACCGCCCCTGTGGCACCCAGTACGCGTAGTGGCCGGACGAGTCGGCCAGGACCGTGTAGCCGGCGGACGGGTCGGCGACCGGGTTGACGCGGATCGTCACGGGTACGCCGACCTGGTTGCCGCCGCACGTCGTGCCGAGGACGGTGCCCTGGACCTTGCCCCAGCTCGCCGGCGGCGTCACCGTCGTGCGGACTGGGATCTGCGGCACCTGGTACGGCGTGTCCGAGCGGATGCCCAGCCGTGCCGTGTACGTGCCGGGCTGTGCGATCCCGGCGGCGGCTGTGGCCGTCAGTGACACGCGGACCATGCGGGAGGCGCCCGGCGCGAGCGTGAATGCCGTCGGCTCGGCTGTCAGCCACGGCACGTCGCCGAGCTCGTCGCAGAGGTCGAGGCCGCGGAGGTGTTCGGTCTCCGAGGAGCCGACGAAGGGTGTCGGTGCGCCGCCGATGGCGTACACGCCGCAGGCGCCCGCGCCCCGGTACCGGCTGAAGCGGGTGTTGGGCAGCTCCCGCCAGGCGTTGGCCGCGGGGTCGAACGCGACGACCCGGTTGGTGATCGTGGTCAGCCCGTTGATGATGCCGCCGGCGATGACGAGTGTCCCGCTCGCCGCGGAGTACTGCGAACCCCAGAGGGCGAACGGCATGTCCGGCAGGCGGGTCCAGGCGTTGGTGGCCGGGTCGTACACGTGCGCGTCGCGGTGTGCCTGGCTGGTCGAGCCGCCGGCGCAGTAGATCTTGCCGCGGATGCCGCCGCAGGACATGTACGACGACAGGTGCGGATAGGGCTGCCGGGTCGCGAACGTGCCGGTGGCCGGGTTGAACACCACCAGGTCGGCGGAGTCGGTGCAGTTGCCGTCGACGCAGCCGCCGACCAGGTACACGCGGCCGCCCGCCACGGCGACGGCCTGCGCGGCACGGGGTGCCGGGTTTACCGCGCCGGGCACGGTGCGCCACACGCCGACGGCCGGATCGAAGACGTCGACCGAGGTGACCGGTTCGCCCGGGCCCTCCCAGCCGCCGAGCACGTAGACCTTGCCGCCCACCGCGGCCACGGCGGGACTGCTGCGGGCCACCGGCAGGTCGGGCAGGCGGGTCCAGGTGTTCGCGGCCGGGTCGTACCGGAAGGCGAGGCGCTCGGTGCCGGGTGCGCCGCCGCCGACCGAGTACACCTTGCCGTCCAGCACGGCGGCGGAGTTGTCGAAGACGTCGACCGGGTAGCCGGCCACCGTGTTCCAGGCGTCCTCGACCAGCGGGGCCGCCCGCATCGTGCCGTCGCCGAGCGGCACCTTGCCGTCGCTCACGCGCTCCCGCCGGGCGCCGCCGGGCACCGTCCGTTCGGCGAGCGGGGCGCCCTGCCGCCCGAAGAGGTCGAAGCCGCCGCCCATCTCCAGAAGGTCCACAGTGGCCGGTGCGTTGCCGGTGTTGGTGATCCGCACGTTGGCGTTGCGCGTGCTGCCGTACCCCTGGGTCGCCTCGATGGAGGTGGCCGACAGCGCGAGGCGCCCCGCGGCGAGCGCGAAGTCGGCCCTGGTCGCGGAGTCCGCGACGACCTGCACGAGCTTCGTCTGGTTCTGGTAATCCGACTTGGTGGCGGTGAACTGCTGCGCGCCGGCCAGCGAGGAGAAGAGCCAGTAGAAGCCGTCCGCGGCGGAGGTGCCGGCGTCGCCCGGAGCGTCCACACTGGACACCTTGACACCGGGCAGTGGCGCGCCGGTGTTGCCGTCGGTGGCGTCGCCGACCACCAGGCCCCCCGGGATCGGCGTGCAGGCGCGGTTGTGGACCTGGACGTTGTCCACCTCCCACCACCAGGCGAACGTGCCGCGGAAGCGGAACCGCACGAGCACGTTCGCGAAGCCGCCGGCCGGGTAGAGCGGCACCTCCTCGACGCGGGGCCCGCGGCGGTTGGCGGTCTGGTGCCACACGTTCGTCCAGGTCGCCCCGCCGTCGCTGGAGACGTCGATGTCGGCGGAGTCGGTGGTCTCGACCGCGCGCCAGTCGCTGTTGAACCGCAGGAACGGCGAGGCGATCGCGGAGAAGTCCAGCGGCGGTGTGACGAGGTCGGTGTCCTGGCTGTTGCCGCTGCCGAGCGCGTCGCTGTCGACGATGGCGAAGCCGCCTGAGCCGCCGGTCAGGTTGCCGCGGTTGCGCACGTCCTGGAAGACCCACCCGCCGCTCGCCGTGCGGTTGACGACGGACCAGCCCGGCGGCGCGGTGGTGCCGTCGAAGGACTCGCTGAGGATCGGATCCCGGAGCACCGGCGCGTAGCCGGCCGCTGTGCAGCCCGGTTCGACGATCACGGCGAAGTCGACGGTCTGGTCCGCGTCGCCGACCGCCACGTCCCGGGTCACGACGCGATATCCGGTGTACCGCGTGGTGACCGTGAACCGGTACGTGGCACCGCCCGGGACCTCGAGCGAGTAGCGCCCGGTCACCGGGTCGGTCCGCACCGGACCGCCCGGTCGCCCGGCCACCTCGACGGTGGCGGCGAGCGGCCAGCCGTGGCCGGACCCGTCGGTGACCCGCCCGCTCACGGTGACCAGCGGTGCGGTGACGAGGGCGAAGTCATGCGCCGCGGCGCCGCCCTCGGGCACGGTCACGGTGGCGGTCTGCGCCTGGTAGCCGTACTTCGAGGCGGTGACCTCCTGCTCGCCGGCCGCCACGGTCAGCGCGTAGCGCCCGTCCGGGCCGGTGGTGGTGCTGCGCCCGGCGGCGCTCACGGTGGCGCCGGCCAGCGGCGCGCCGCCGGTGGTCACCAGCCCGGCGATCCGCCCGACCGCGCCGCGGGGCGCGGCGGTGACCGCCTGGTACGCGTCGAGCCGGCCCTCGCCGAAGTTGTTGTTGTTCGCCGCGGTGCCGCCGCACCCTGTCGAGTCGACGTCGATCGCGGTGCGGTCGAGCAGGTCGCGGGTGGCGGCCACGTCGCCACGCAGGCTCGGCGCGGCCGACCAGATGAGCGCGACCGTGCCGGTCACGTGCGGCGCCGCCATCGAGGTGCCGTTGAACGCGCCGTACTGGCCGCCCGGCAGGCTGGAGCGCACGTTGACCGCGGGCGCGCTGATGTCCGGCTTGATTCCACCGTCCACAGCGGACGCACCGCGGCCGGAGCTGGTGTAGATCGCGTTGTCGACGTCGTGGCCGCCAACCCCGTAGGCGAGCGGCTCGTCGCCGGGCGAGTTGGCGGTGCCGCAGGCCGGGCCGTCGTTGCCGATCGCGAACGAGGGGAAAATGCCGGCCGCGGTCCAGGCGGCGAGGATCTGGTTGAAGAACGGGTCGTCCTGCTCGCCGCCCCACGAGTTGTTGACCACGTCGGCGTGCAGGTCGGGACGCGGGTTGGCGCCGTTGAGGTCGGTCGGCGCGAGCACCCACTCGCCGGCGGCCAGCAGCGCGTCGGTCGGGCAGCCGCGCGGGTCGCAGCCCTTGGCGGCGATCCACTTGGCGCCGGGCGCCACGCCGATCTGGTTGGCGCCGCCGTCGTCACCGACCGCGGTGCCCGCCACGTGCGTGCCGTGGCCGTCATCGTCGTCGCACGGCACGAGCGGGTTGGCGCACACCTCGGCCGGGTCGTACCAGTTGTAGTTGTGGTCGAAGGAGCCGTTGCCGAGGTTGCCGCGGTACTGGTTGACCAGCGCCGGGTGGTCGAACTGCGCGCCGCCGTCGATGGTCGCCACGACGATGCCCTCGCCGCGCACGCCGTACTCGCTCCACACCCGTGGCGCGCCGACCGCGCCGACGTTCCACTCGGTCGCCGCCGGTGCGATCGGCTCGGCCGCCCGGGTGGGTGCCAGCAGCGGGAGTACGCGTACCGGCTCGATCCGCTCCACCTCACCGCGCGCGGCGAGCGCGTCCAATGTGGAGCGGTCGGCGGTGACCCGGAGCGCGTTCGCGATCCAGAACGGGCGGTAGCCGGCCTTGCGGGAGTCGAGCAGGTCCCGGATGCCGCTCTGGGTGCGCTCGGCGGTGCCGGTCAGCTTCCCGTACACCTGCGTGGCCTTGGTCGACCCGCGTTGCTTGGCGATGGGGCCGAGGTCGGCCTTTTCGCGGAGGTAGACCATGAAGCTGGCCGTGCCTTTCGCCTCCAGGGTGGCGACGACCTCCTTGCTGACCTCCGCACCGGGCGCCGCCGCGGTCGCGACCGCCGGTCCCGATGTCACCGCCAGCGTCGTCACCAAGCCCAGCACCAGTAACCGCGACATGGCCCCTCCCCGTGCTCGCATTGCAGCCATGCTGTTGCGGCGCAGTGGCGGTGATCAATGGATTCCGGCGGGCAGTTGTCGGTCAGAAGCCTGTCAACTGGCCCTTAATTGCCTGCGGATTGCGACGTTTCGGCGACATCCAGTTGACTTCGTCAATTCTGCGGCGTTGGCTGTCCTTCACGCGACACTGTGGGCCTGGGGAGGGGATGCGGTGGCCAGCGGAGAGGTGCCGTTCGTCGTCTGCGTGTCGTCGGACGTCGCGGTCCGGGAGCGGGTGGTGCGGCGGCTGGACGACTGCGGGGCGGTCGTGCTCTGCGCCGATCTTTCCGAGCTGCGGGCGATGCTCTTTCCGGCCGGGGTTCCGGCGGTCACGTTGCCGGCGGGCGTGCCAACCAACGGTCCGGTGCGTTTCGGCGAGCTCGTCGTCGACACCACCGGCCATCTGGTCACCTGGCGGGAAAAGCCGCTGGCGCTGACCCGGCTCGAGCGGGAGCTGCTGGCCCGGCTGGCCAGCCCGCCGGTGGGCGTGTGGACGTACGAGCGGCTGTTCGACACCGTGTGGGGCGGCGCCTACCTGGGCGACACCTCGATCCTCCACTCGGCGGTAAAGCGACTGCGCCGCAAGCTGCGTGCCGCCCCGGACGGCCCGTCGGTGGAGACGGTCCGCGGGGTGGGCTACCGGCTGGCCGCCGTCTGAGACCGCCCGCCTTCGGCCCCGCAGCCGCCGGCTGGCCGCCGCCTGGCACCATGACCGGGTGAGCGAGCGAGTTGGCGCGGCGGCGTCTGGACGGAGCCGCCCCGCCCCGCGCACCCCGCCGCGCCGCCGCGGGCGCTGGCTGGTGGGGATCGTGGTGGCCTGGGCGGCGGCGCTCGGCGTTCTGGCCTACGTCTCGGTGCGAAACGACCCGCCGACCGTTCGCGACCAGCGGACCATCGGCGAGGCGAGACCGCTCGTCGACCGCGCGGTGGGCGAGCTGGCCGTCGCCGCCGGCTCCGACGCGGTGCTCTCCATCTCCGGGTACGAGGTGACGGGCGGCTGCCGCATCACCCCGTTCCGCTCGGGGGAGACGCTGGAGCGGGACGTCACCGTCTACACCGGCGAGACCGACGCGCCGGCCCTGCTCGACCGGATCGCGGAGCGGCTCCCGCGCTCGTACCAAGCGGGGGTCCACCACGGCAAGGAGCACGACACGCTGCGCGCGGACGCGGGCGAGTTCGTCTCGGTGCGGGGCGGCGCCACCGCTCCCGGCGTCGTGATCCTCACCGTCGGCACCGGCTGCCGCCCGACCGCGTCGCTCGGCGCGCAGGCGCCGGCACCCGGCGACGAAGACCGCCGCATCGCCGACCGGATGCTGGTGGCGCTGGGCGGCACGCTCGACGAGGTCACCGTGGCCGAAGCGCCCTGCCCGGCCGGCGGCACGGTCCGCACCGTCGCCGCGGCCGGCTCCCGCACCGGCGCCGGCAAGCCGCTGCGCGACGTGCTGGTGCCGCTCTTCGGCTCGGCCCAGGCCGGCCCCGCCCTCGTGGACACGGCCGAGCGGTACGCCTACCGCAGCGACGAGGCGATGGTCGCTGTCGTCGCCGGCGAGGACAGCGCGCTCGACGCCACGCTCACCACGCCCTGCTAATACACCAGCGCCTGTGCGCCGTCGGCCAGCGCTTCCTCCACGAACACGGCGGCGCCGGCGATCCGTACACCCTTGAGCAGGTCGGCCTCGGTGATCTCGCGGCGGGCGGCGCACTGGGTGCACAGCGTGACCCGGCCGCCGGCCAGCACGGCGTCGAGCAGATCCGGCAGCGGTGCCGAGTGTGGCAGCGAGAACTCCGCGGCGCGCCCGGGCAGCGCGAACCACGCCGACTCGCCGGTCAGCCACAGCGACACGTCGACGCCGCTGGCCACGGCGGTAGCGGCCACCGTAAAGGCCTGGGCGCACCGCTCCGGCGCGTCCGACCCTGCGGTTACCTTGACGACGAGGGAACGAGCCATGCGGAAAGCATAAGATTGCTCGGTCATGGTTACCGAGATCGGGTTCGTCAGCCTGCTGGTCGCGGGCTTTGGCCTGCTCGCCGGTGGCCTGGTCTATCTGGCCGTGCGCATATCAAGAGGACGCTGGTGACTGACAACCCGCTCGGACCCCCGCCCTGGCTCAACGCGCCGCCGGTCGACCCCTACCCGTTCGAAGACACGTACGACCTTCGCAAGGGGCCCGACCTCCACCACGCGCTGCTGGCCCTGCTGCCGTACATCGGGGAGTGGCGCGGGCGCGGCAAGGGCGGCTTCCCCACGATCGAAGACTTCGACTACGCGCAGGAGATCCGGATCAGCCACGACGGCCGGCCGTTCCTGCACTACGAGTCACGGGCGTGGATCCTCGACGGGCAGAGCCAGCCGGTGCGCCCGGCGATGCGCGAGGTCGGCTGGCTGCGCCCGGTGATGCAGGACGGCCGCGCGACCGACGAGGTCGAGGCCCTGCTCACCAACCCCACCGGGATCATGGAGCTGTACCTGGGCCGGGTCAACGGCACCCAGCTGGAGATGGCGACCGACGCGGTGCTGCGTACGTCGACGGCCAAGGAGGTCACGGCCGGCCACCGGCTCTACGGCATCGTCGAGGGCGCGCTGCTCTACGCCCAGGACATGGCCGCCGTCGGCCACGGCCTCTCCCCACACCTGTCCGCCCGCCTCATCCGCGTGGGCGGCTAGCACCAACCCGCAGTCAGGAGCCGAGAAGCGCGCGGAGGCGTTCGGTGTGGGTGGACCCCGGCAGGTCGTTACCGTCGAGAGCGCACACCTCCGCGAGGCCGCGTACCGACGAGGCCAGCCACACGCCGTCGACCGTGAGCAGCTCGGCCGGCTTGATCATCCGGTGTTCGGGGCGCCAGCCCTGCGACGCGGCCTGAGCGAGCAGCCACGCGGCGGTCACCCCCGGGAGGACGCCGGCCGACGGCGGCACCGTGCACAGGGCGTCGCCGTCCAGCCACACGAGGCTGGCGGTCGGGCCCTCCAGCGCGTATCCGTCCGGGGAGACCCACAGCGCATCATCCACCCCGTGCGACGCGGCCCAGCGGCGGGCGGCGAGGCTCGGGCCGTACGACAGCGACTTGACCGGCAGCCCGGACGCCGCCGGCAGCGTGCGCACCCGCAGCGAGAGCACGCGGGGCGGCACCGGCGCGATCGTGCAGAACGCGGTCATCGGCGTGCACACGAGCCGGAGCGCGCCTTCGACGTCGGCCGGCCACTCGGCGCACGCGTCCAGCACGAAGTCGCTCAGGCTCGTGGGCACCGCGAGCCCGAGCGAGGGTGCCACGGCGGCGAGGCGGGCCAGGTGCTCGTCGAGCAGCCACGGGCGCCCGTCGCGGACGAGCATCGTCTCGAAGAGCCCCTCGCCGAGCACCCCTGGGTCGTCGGCGCGCATGACCGGGGTGCCGGTGGGCACCACCCCCCGACCAAGCACCGCGACGATCGAAGCCCGCACCGAACTATTATCGGGCGGTGTCGGAAACGTCCCTCCCGGATATCCTGCGGGCCCGTGGACTGCGGCTGACCGCCCAGCGGCAGCTGGTGCTGGAGGCCGTACACGAGCTGGGCCACGCCACGCCCGAGCAGCTGCACACGGCGGTGCGCGGGGTGGCCGCCGGCGTGAATATCACCACCATCTACCGCACCTTGGAATTACTCGAGGACCTCGGGCTGGTTACCCATACGCACCTGTCGCACGGGTCACCGACGTACCACCCGGTGGGTGAGGACCAGCATGCCCACCTGGTGTGCCGGGGCTGCGGTGCGGTGAGCGAGATCGAGCCGGAGGTGCTCGCGCCGCTGGCCGGCGGGCTGGCCAAGGAGCGCGGGTTCCAGCTCGACATCGGTCACGTGGCGCTGTTCGGCACCTGCGAGGAATGTGGGGGAGCGAAATGATCGACCGGGACGGTGCGGTGGCTGTCGAGGCGCTGGAGCCGGAGTCGCGAGACGCCGGTGTGGCGGCGCACTACGGCGACCCGATGCGGGAGCAGCGCACGCTCGCCACTGACGTGGGCCTGGTCGACCGTTCGCACCGGGGCGTGGTGGCCGTGCCCGGCCCGGAGCGGGCCAGCTGGCTGCACAGCATCACCACCCAGCACCTCGCCGACCTCCGGGCCGGCCAGGGCACCGAGCTGCTCGTGCTCTCCCCACACGGGCACGTCGAGCACCACGCCCAGGTCGCCGAAGACGGCACCACCACCTGGCTCGACACCGAGCCGGGCGCGGCGGCCGAGCTGCTCACGTTCCTGGAGAAGATGCGCTTCCTCACCCGGGTCGAGCCGCGCGACGCCACCGGCGAGCTGGCCGTGCTCACGCTCGTCGGCCCGCGCGCCGCCGAGGTCGTCCCCGACCTCAAGGAGCCGGAGGTCCGCGCGGTGCCAGGCGCCAAGTTCGCCGCCGGCTCCGTGCCGGCGACACCCACGACGGTGTACGACGTGAAAGTCCTGCCGGAGGGTGGGCTCGCCCGCCGTGGCCACCTGGGCATCGACCTGCTCGTGCCGCGCGAGTCGGTCGGCGACGTCGTCGAGCGGCTGGGCGTCCCGCTCGCCGGGCTGTGGGCCTACGAGGCGATGCGCGTCGCGGCCCGGGTACCCCGGCTGGGCCTGGAGACCGACCACCGCACGATCCCGGCGGAGATCGACCTGATCGCGCCCGCGGTACACCTCGACAAGGGCTGCTACCGGGGACAGGAGACGGTCGCCCGGGTGCACAACCTGGGGCGGCCGCCGCGCCGGCTCGTACTCCTCCATCTCGACGGCGTGGCCACCGACCTGCCGCCGGCGCCGGGCACGGCAGTGACCAGCGAGGAGGGGCGCGCTGTCGGTTTTGTCGGCACCGCGCTGCGCCACTACGAGCTGGGCATGGTCGCCCTCGCGGTGTTAAAGCGAAACCTGCCCGACGACGCTGTCCTGCGGATCGGTGAGTCGGTCGCCGCGATAGATTTAGGCTGACCGGATGACGGGTACGTTGATCACGGTCGCGCCCACCGGCGCGGAGTCGTCGAAGGCGGACGTGCCGGCCCTGCCGGTGACGCCGGAAGAGCTTGTCGTCACGGCCAAAGAGTGCGAGGCGCTCGGCGCCAGCGTGATCCACGTGCACATCCGCGACGACGAGGCGCGCCCGACGCTCGACCTCGGGCGGCTGCGGGCCACCGTCGCGGCGCTGCGTGGCGCCACCGACCTGATCGTGCAGCTGTCGTCGGGCGGTGCCGTGACCGACCCGGAGGCCGACCGGCTCGCCGTGCTCGACGCCGGCCCGGACATGGCCTCGTGCACGATGGGCACCGTCAACTTCGGCGACGACGTCTTCATGAACCGCTGGGAGTTCGTCGTCGAGCTGCACACCCGCATGCGCGAGCGGGGCATCGTGCCGGAGTACGAGATCTTCGACCTCGGCCACCTCACCGCGCTCCAGCGGCTGCTCGACAAGCACGGGCTGCCGGCCGGCGAGCACGTGCACGTCGACCTGGTGATGGGCGTGCCCGGCGGGATGCCCGGCACGACCGAGGCGCTCGTCGCGTGCCGGCAGGCGATGCGCGACCTGCCCGAGGGCACGACGTTCTCCGCCACCGGCATCGGGCGCTCGACGATCCCCGTCATGCTGGCGTCGCTGTCCGCCGGCGGGCACCTGCGGGTCGGCATGGAAGACACGATCACGTACGCGAAGGGCAGCCCCGTCGAGTCCAACATGCAGCTCGTGGCCCGCGCGGTCGGGTTCGCCCAGCTGGCACAGCGCCCGCCGCTGACCCCCACGCAGGCTCGCGCCCTCCTCGGCGTGCCCGCGCCGGAGGCACCATGACCGGCGGGGTCCCGCTGGCCGAGGTCGTCCGATCTGGATTCGTGGAGGGTCTGCACCGCGGCTCGGTGGTGGTGCTCGACGCGAGCGGCGCGGTGATCGACTCGGCCGGTGACGTGAAGTCGCCGATGTTTCCGCGCTCGTCCAACAAGCCGCTCCAGGCCATCGGCATGCTCCGCTCCGGGCTGCGCCTGGTCGACCCGGCCGATCTCGCGCTGGTCTGCGCCAGCCACTTCGGCGAAGACCATCACGTGGCCCGGGTACGTGCCCTGCTGCGCAGCGCTGGGCTTGACGAGAGCGCGCTGCGCTGCCCGCCCGACCTGCCGCTCCACAAGGCGACCGCCGAGGCGGTGCTGCGGGCCGGCGGCGGGCCCTCCCGCGTGCAGATGAACTGCTCCGGCAAGCACGCCGGCATGCTCCTCACCTGCCTTGCGTCCGGCTGGTCGCTGGAGGAGTACTGGCTGCCCGAACACCCGCTCCAGGTACGGCTGCGGGCGGCGGTGGAGGAGTTCACCGGCGAGCCGGCCGCGGCGGTTGGCGTCGACGGGTGCGGAGCGCCGGTGCTCGCGGCGTCGCTGGCCGGGCTCGCCTCGGCGTTCCTGCGCCTGGTGTCGGGTGCGCCCGGCTCGGTCGAGCGCACCGTCGCCGACGCGATGCGGGCCTACCCCGAGGTGGTCGCCGGTTCGGGTGCCGAAGACACGCTGATCATGCGGGCCGTGCCGGGGCTGCTGTCGAAGGGCGGCGCCGAGGGCGTGATGGCCGTCGCGGTCCCGGACGTGGGTGCGGTGGCCCTGAAGATCGAAGACGGCCAGATGCGGGCGCGTATGCCGGTGGTCGTCTCGGCGCTGCGAAGGCTGGGAGTGGACGCGTCAGAGCTGGCTGAAGTGCCGATTCTAGGCGGCGGCGAGATCGTGGGGGCCGTCCAAGCCGTCTGGTGAGTTAGCCCACAGTTAGCAGTTTGCTTGCAAGAGCAAGCGCCCCGGCGTACGGTCGAGTGCATGGCCACCCCGAAGGATCTGCCCCGCGACATCGGCGGGTTCATCCGTGACCTGCGGCGCAATGCCAAGATTTCGCTGCGGCAGCTGGCCGACCAGGCCGGGGTCAGCAATCCGTACCTGAGCCAGGTCGAGCGCGGCCTGCGCAAGCCGAGCGCCGAGGTGCTCCAGCAGCTGGCCAGCGCGCTGCGCGTCTCGACCCCGGTGATGTACCTACGGGCCGGGCTGCTCGACGCGCTGGACGCCAAAGAGGGGCAGGGCGTGCTCGCCGCGATCGCGGCCGACCCGGACCTGACGGTTTCCCAAAAGCAGTCGCTGAGCCAGATCTACGAGACGTTCCGCCGGGAAAACGCCCGCATCGCCGCGGAGGCCCCGGCCACCGACGCCGATTCCGTCGACCCGGACGAGGCGGATTCGCAGACCACCACCCCCCAGCCCGCGAAGAAGACCGTGAAGAAGGCGGTCAAGAAGACGGTCGCACCCGCGGCCGAGGAGGAGAACCAATGACCGAGCAGAACAATTCGACCCGTATCCCCACCCCGCTCTACGCCGCCGCCGGCGCCGGTGACCTGGCCTACCAGCAGCTGCGCAAGCTGCCGGCCGTGGTCAACGAGCTGAGCGGCAAGGCCGCCGCCGGCACCATCGACCTGCGCGCCAAGGCCGTCGCCACGCTGCGGGCCGCCAACACCACGGCGACCAGCCTGCGTGACCGGGCCGCGACGACCGACTTCGACGCCGAGCGCCTGCGCGCGGCGGCCCGTCGCAACGCCGCCGCCCTCGTGGCCGGCGCCCAGGCCGCCCAGGAGCGCGCGTTCGCGTTCTACGGTCAGCTCGTGGCGCACGGCGAGCGCGTGGTCGGCACCGGTGTGGTGCGTACGGCCGACGCGGTCAACTCGGACATCGAGGCCACCGAGCCGCCGGCCGAGGTGACCGCCGCTCCGGCCAGCGAGACCGAGACGAAGCCGGTCGCCAAGAAGGCCACCAAGGCCGCCAAGCGCACCACCCCCGCGGAGAAGTAACCGACCGCCACGGCGACGGGCGCCGGCAGGGCATGGCCCGGCCGGCGCCCACGGCTAAGCTTTCACACATGGCCATCTCCGCGCCGCTGTTCTACCTCGACGTTCGGTACGTCATCGACATGGCGTTGCTCATCTTCGCCCTGGTGATCGAGGGCGTGGCGCTCGTGCACTGCCTCACGCAGCGGTCCGACGCTTTTCCGGCTATCGGCACCATTCCGAAAGGTGCCTGGCTGGCCATCCTCGGCGTCTCGCTCCTGCTGACGCTCTTCTTCTTCAGCGCGGTCAACATCTTCGGCCTGATCGGCATCGCCGCCGCCTCCGTCTACCTGCTCGACGTGCGCGTCGGCCTGCGCGACCTGACGGACGGCAAGGGCTTCTGGTGAGAGACTTCCGCTGGCCACCGCCGCCCGACGGCGGCCCGCGGACGTACGGACCGGGGCCCTCGGCGCCACGCACCGGCCGGCCGGCACTGCCCGAGCCGGCGACCGAGCTGGTCACCACACCACACGGCGTGCGGCTGGAGCGCCTCGTATCGGGTTCGGGCGACCCGGCCACCGTGTTCGCGCACGGGTTCGCCACCGGCATCTCGGCCACCCGACCCCTCGGCAGCGCGGTCACCGGGCGCAAGGTCTTCTTCCAGTTTCGCGGGCACGGGCGGTCGGATCCGCCGACCGGACCGATCACCTATGCCGACCTGGCCCGCGACCTGCGAGCCATCGCCGACCTCTCCGGTGCCACCCGCGCGGTGGGCGCCAGCCTGGGCGCCGGTGCGCTGTGCCAGCTGCTGGCGGAGAGCCCGGAGCGCTTCGAGCGGGTGGTGTTCTTCCTCCCGGCCGTACTCGACGAGCCAAGGACCACGGCGGCGCGTGACCGGCTGGCGGCGCTCGTCGACGCGGTGCAGTCCGGTGATGTGTCCGCCGTGGCGGACGCCGTCTCGGCCGAGATCCCGCCGGCGGTGCGCAACACACCCGCCGGCTGGGCGTATCTGCGGCAGCGCATCGACCAGCTGATGCGCGACGGCCTGGCGCCCGAGCTGGCCGGTCTCGCCGGCCAGGCCGCGGTCGCCGACCGCGCCGCCCTCTCCGCCGTGCCGGCCCGCGCGCTCGTCATCGGCAGCATCGGCGACGACCTCCACCCCGCGGTGGTCGCGGAGCGGCTGGCCGCCGCGCTGCCAAGCGCCGAGCTGCACATCTACGACCGGCCCGGCATCCTCTGGACCGAGCGGGCCGACCTGCGCGATCGGATATCAGCCTTCTTGAACGACTAGGACCGGATCATGGGCGTCACGCACCACGGCCGCACCCAGCGGCTCGACCTGGCCGACCCGACCCTGCGCGAGTGGGAGTGCACGGTGCTCGCCGCCGACCCGGAGCAGGGCATCGTGCTCGACCGCTCGGCCTTCTACCCGGGCGGTGGCGGGCAGCCGCCAGACCACGGGGTGCTGCTCTGGCAGGGGGTGCAGACCCGCATCGTGGGCACCCGCAAGGGCGACGACCTCTACCTCCTGCCCGCCGAGGGCGACCCGCTCCCACCGCCCGGCACGGCCGTCACCGGCGCGCTCGAAGACGAACGGCGCAGCCTCCTGATGCGCACCCACAGCGGCCTGCACGTGCTGTGCGGCGTGGTCTTCCGCGACTTCGGCGCGCTGGTGACCGGCGGCAACATGGAGCCCGGCGAGGCCCGGATGGACTTCAACCTCCCGCAGGTGCCGCCCGACTTCAAGACCTCGCTCGAAGACCTCGTCAACGCCGAGGTCGTGGCCGACCGCGCGATCGAGGTGCGGGTCCTGCCGCGCGCCGAGGCGCTCGCGATCCCCGACATCGTGCGCACCCAGACCAACCTCATCCCGCCAGACGAGCAAGAGGTGCGGATCGTCGACATCACCGGCCTGGACGTCCAGGCCGACGGCGGCACCCACGTGGCGGCGACGGCCCAGATCGGCAAGGTCCAGGTCGTCAAGGTCGAGAGCAAGGGCAAAGCCAACCGCCGAGTGAGGATCCGGCTTGGTGCGTAACCTTTTCACCGCTTGCGCGGTGAAAAGGTGTGGACAAGACGCCGAAGGTGGTTTTCGCGGCAATCGTGGTGCTAGGGCTGCCGCTTGCCGTCTGGGTGGGGTGGCACCTCGCCACCGACGGGCCGCCGCCGGCGTCCAGGCCTGAAGGGGCGGGCAACCTCGGCACCGCGCCGCCCGGCGCCTCGGCACCCGCCCGCGGCTGGCCGGGGAGGGGACCGGCCTCGCTGCCGGTGGGCGCGAGCCAGTCGGTGTCGGCCTCGCCGTCCGCGCCCGGCACGCCGGTGCCGTCGGCAACGTCCACCGCCGAGCCGGTGCCCACGCCGAGCCCGACCACCGCTCCCGAGGCGACCGCCGAGCCCACGCCGCCGCCGTCCACCCCACCGGTCAGCGCCGACCCGTCGCCCAGCGCCTGACGGGCGGTTCTGGGCCGGGTGTTCTACGCTCCCGGCGTGGTTGGTGAGTTCTTCGCGGGCGTCGGGCTGCTCGGCCGGGGCATCGGCATGTACACCCGGAACCCCCGCCTGGTCATCCTCGGCATCATCCCGGCCCTCATCTCGGGGCTGCTGTTCATCGCCGCGTTCGTGACGCTGATCTACTTCGTCTCCGACCTCGCGGAGCTGTTCACCTGGTTTGCCGACGACTGGTCCGAGGGGCTGCGCGACGCCGTGCAGTTTCTCGCCGCGATCGGCATCCTCGGGCTCGGCGGACTCATCGGCGTGCTGACCTTCACCGCGGTCACGCTGCTCATCGGCGACCCGTTCTACGAGAAGATCTCCGAGAAGATCGAGGCACGGTTCGGCGGCGTCCCGGGCGAGGTCGAGGTGCCCTGGTGGCGCTCCCTGCGGCGCAGCCTGTGGGACTCGATACGGCTGATCGCCCTCTCCCTCCTGATCGGCATCCCGCTCTTCTTCCTGGGCCTGCTGCCGCTCGTCGGCCAGACGGTGATCCCGGTGATCGGCGCCCTGATCGGCGGCTGGTTCCTCGCGCTCGAACTTGTCGGCGTGGCGTTCTTCCGCCGAGGCCTGCGCCTGCCGGACCGCCGCCGCGTCCTCGCCGGCCACCGCCCACTGGCGCTGGGCTTCGGGGTGAGCGTGTTCTGCTGCTTCCTGATCCCGCTCGGCGCGGTGCTCATCATGCCGGCCGCGGTGGCGGGCGGCACGCTGCTCGCCCGCAAGGTGCTCGGCCTACCGATCGACGCCCCCGCCCCATCGACTCCTAGCGCGCCGTCAGGATCCAATTCCCAGATCTGAGCTACCGCGATGTCCGCCGTGGTCCAGACCGCTGCTCCCGCGGCCTCACCCGTCCGCCGCTGGTCACGCGGACGCGCCTCGCTTCGCGCGCAAGTCACGGCCGTGGGTGGGAGGGCGCAGGTAGTGGCGCCGTTCGCATTTGCTCTGCTCACCCATAGGAGACACCCTGCGCCCGAGGGCTCATGCCGGCCGCCCACTATGGGGGAGCAGAGCAAAGGCAATCCAGCACACAGGGGACAGCCGCGCGGCCGCGACGCTTCATCGCAGCGCCGGGTCTGGGTGGCCCGGCGCACCCGACTGGGGTGGGCGCGGCCAAAGCGCTGGGTTAGGCCGCGGGAGCAGCGGTCCGGACCCCACACAGGGTGAGCCGGCCTCGCGGGCCACCGTCTGTGACGCAGCGTCAGCAGTCTCAGCTGAGAACGTCGAGATCTAGGACAGTTAGGGTTGATATAGCGCCCTAACCCTCCAAGATCTCGAATCTTGAGCCGCGCATGCGATGGCGGCGGTTACTCAGAGCGACGAAACCCTGTTTCGACCTCCTGCCGCCTGTTCGGCAACAGGCATTGTGGACATACACCGCTGCACCGCGGGGCCGCGCACTGCCGAGGCAAAGGGGCGACCGCGGCCAAAAGCGGAGGGTGAGGCCGCGGGAGCAGCGGTCCGGACCACCGCGGACATCGCGGTAGCCCTGATCTGTCTGAAGTGGATCCTCTAGGCGCTTTCGCGGATGACCAGCTCGGTGGGGAGGATCAGAGCTTCCTCGACGTCGTCGCCGTGGGCGATGCGGAGCAGCTGGCGGACCATCTCACGGCCGATGTCGATGATCGGCTGGCGGACGGTGGTGAGCGGCGGGTCGGTGTAGCGGGCGATCTCCACGTCGTCGAAGCCGACCACCGCCACGTCGTCGGGCACCCGGCGGCCGGCCTCGCGCAGCGTGCGGAGCGCGCCGTGTGCCATCAGATCGGACGCCACGAAGACCGCGTCGAGCGACGGGTCGTCTTCCAGGAGCTGGCGCATCGCGACCGCGCCGGACTCGCGGGTGAAGTCGCCGTTGGCCACGATCGAGCGGCGGCGTGAGCCCTTCAGCTCGTTGCGGTAGCCGGCCAGCCGGTCGACGCCGGCGACCATGTCCTGCGGGCCGGCGATCGTGGCGATCCGCTGGCGGCCGGCGTCGAGCAGGTGGCGCACGGCGGTCGCCGCTCCGCCCACCGAGTCGACGTCGACGTACGGCACCGGGGGCGTGCCCCGGCCCATCGGGCGGCCACTGCACACGACCGGGATGCCGATCCGCGCGAGCGTGCCGGGCAGCGGGTCGACGCCGTGCATCGAGGCGAACATGACGCCGTCGACGTGGCGGCCCGTCGTGTATCGCTCGACCCGGTCGTAACTGGCCGCCGAGCCCGCCATGATGAGCACGAGCTGCTTGTCGGCCGCCTCCAGCTCCTGGCTGACGCCGCGCACGATGCCGGGGAAGAACTGGTCGTCGGAGAAGACGCGGGTCGCCGACTCGGGCAGGATCAGCGCGATCGAGTCGGTGCGCTGGGTGACCAGGCTGCGGGCGGCGAGGTTGGGCACGTACCCCAGCTCGCGCACCGCCTGCCGCACCGCCTCCTGGATCGGCTCGGCGACTGTCGTCGAGCCGTTGACGACGCGCGACACCGTGGCGCGGGAGACACCCGCACGGCGGGCCACTGCCTCCAGGGTCGGGCGCTCCCGCGCGATGGTCATGACGTCAGTCCGTTACGGGCGACGACCTCGCGATACCAGAGCGCGCTGTCCTTGAGCGTGCGCCGCTGGGTCTGGTAGTCGACGTGGATGATGCCGAACCGCTTGCGGTAGCCCTCCGCCCACTCGAAGTTGTCCATCAGCGACCACACCAGGTAGCCACGCACGTCGACGCCGCGCTGGATGGCGGTGTGCACGGCGCGGAGGTGGCCGTCGAGGTACGCGATGCGGTCGGCGTCGGCGACCTGCCCGTCGGGCCCCACCTTGTCGTCGAAGGCGGCGCCGTTTTCCGTGATGTACAGCGGGGTGGTGGGATAGTCGCGGCCGATCCGCTCCAGCAGCGCGGTGAGGCCGGCCGGCTCGATCTGCCAGCCCATCTCGGTCAGCGGGCCGGCCGGTGGCAGGAAGAGGATGCCCTCGGTGCCGGGGTGGGCGAGGCCACCGCCGGGCGCGTCCGGGCGCCCCGCCACGTAGGTGGGCGAGTAGTAGTTGACGCCGAGCAGGTCGATCGCCGCCGCGATGGCCTTTTCGTCGCCATCTTGGATGAACCCCAGGTCGGTGAAGCGGCGCATGTGCTCGAGCACGTCGGGCGGGTAGCCACCGGCCAGGATCGGGTCGAAGAAGATGCGGTTGGCCAGCCCGTCGACGACCCGCACGGCCTCGGCGTCGGCCGCGCTCTCCGGGTCGGCGGGGAGCACCGCGGCGGGGTTGAGCGTGATGCCGATGTTTTCGGCGCCCGCCGCGCGCAGGGCCCGCACCGCCAGGCCGTGCCCGAGCAGCAGGTGGTGGACCGCGGCGAACGCGTCCGCGGGATCCTGCCGACCCGGAGCGTGCACGCCGGAGGCGTAGCCGAGGTAGGCCGAGCACCAGGGCTCGTTGAGCGTGGTCCAGGTGGAGACGCGGTCGCCCAGCCGGGTGTACACGGCCGCGGCGTACTCGGCGAACCAGTAGGCGGTGTCGCGGCTGGTCCAGCCACCGCGGTCTTCCAGTGTCTGGGGCAGATCCCAGTGGTAGAGCGTGACGATGGGGTCGATGCCCCGGCCGATCAACTCGTCGACGAGACGGTCGTAGAAGTCGAGGCCGCGCGGGTTGACCGGGCCGGTGCCGTCGGGCCGCACGCGGGGCCACGAGATCGAAAACCTGTATGCCCGCAGATCGAGGTCGGCCATGAGGCCCACGTCGTCCGGGTAGCGGTGGTAGTGGTCGCACGCCACGTCGCCGGTGTGGCCGGCGTAGACCTTGCCCGGGGTGCGGGAGAACGTGTCCCAGATCGAAGGGCCGCGCCCGTCGTCCCGGGCCGCGCCCTCGATCTGGTACGCCGCGGTGGCCGCACCCCATACGAAGCCGTCTGGAAACTCCAGGCCCACCGTCATCCCCTCACCACTCCCTGGCACGGTCCTTACGATTATGTGCCACGTGCCGCGGTGGAAGGGGCGCGAGCCCGCCGCCGTCCGCAGACGCCACCAAGCGGAGGGAGCGCGGCGACCGGAGCGACTGGGGCGAGCCGCCCTCGCGGAGCGAGGGCAAACGTCATCGGTCAGCCCGTACGCAGGCAGTCGAGCAGCGTGGCGTCGCCGGTGACCTCGAGCATTTCGAAGCCTACGCGGCCGTAGAGAGCCAGCAGCAGGTCGCTCGCCGTGCCCGCCGCGTACGCCCGGGCGGGGTGCTCGTCGGTGTCCAGGATCGTGCCGGTGTCGAGCAGCGCGACGCCTTCGCCCCGCAGCCGCAGGAACCACTCCTGCGACGCGTCGGTCGCGACGAGGTGCACCATGCCCTGCCGTGACGTGGGGTTGTGGCGGCGGCCGGCGGGCAGCCAGGTGTCGAGCACCTCGCTCACCCCGTCGACCGCAAGCTTGGCCTCGACCGGCTCGCCGGCCGCGATCGCCATCTGGGCGTCCCAGCGGTGCACGGCGGTCTCGTGTGCCATGCGGCGATGCCAGAAGCCGGCCTTCTTGGCCTGTGGCGCCCAGTTCCACGCGGGGAGCTCCGGGTCGAGCGCCTCCAGCGTGTCGACAAGCTCCGTGTACTCGTCGTGCCACCACTCGACCGCGGCCGGGCCGGTCGGGAGGCCCTCCGGGACGGGTACGCGGCGCGACTCCGGCGGGGAGGTGACGCCGCGGGTGGCGTGACCGCGCACCCAGCGGTAGATGGAACCGAGGTGGTGGACGAGGTCGGTGACGGTCCAGTCGGGGCAGGAGGGCACCGGCGTGTCGGGAGAGGCCTGGGTGACGGCGTCGCGGAAGGGTGGACCCTCGGCCCGAAGCCCGGCGATCCAGAAGTCTTTCGACCCGTGCAATCTGCTGGTCATAACACCCTCCCGACGCGGCCGGGCGGCCCTTGGGTTGCCCCCGTGCGGTCCAGCCTAGGGTGAATGGCGTGCCCGACGTTAGCGCCGAACTGCCTACTGCCGCCCAGCCGACCGTGCCCGATTCGCTCGCGGCCTACACCACTTTGGGCCTTGGTGGCCGAGCGCAGCGAGTATTGATCGCCACGAATGCGGATGAGCTGGCCCAAACACCCGCGAACTCGTTCATCCTTGCGGGTGGCAGCAACGTGGTCGTCGGCGACGGCGGCTATCCCGGCACGGTCGTGCTGGTCCGTTCCACCGGGGTGACGGTGCGTGACACCGAGGACGGCGCGGCGACCGTGACGGTCGAGGCCGGCGAGTCCTGGGACAGCGTGGTGGCACAGGCCGTGGAGGCCGGCTGGTCGGGCATCGAATGCCTCTCCGGCATCCCGGGGTCGGCCGGCGCCACCCCGATCCAGAACGTCGGGGCGTACGGCCAGGAGGTCGCCGAGACCATCACGGCGGTGAGGGTCCTCGACCGGACCACCGGCGAGCGCCTGGTGATGACGCCCGAGGAGTGCGGCTTCGCGTACCGCACCAGCGTCTTCAAGCACAGCGACCGGTGGGTGGTGCTCTCCGTCGACTTCCGCCTCTTCCGCTCGCGCGAGTCGGCGCCGGTGCGCTACGCGGAGCTGGCCCGGACGTTGGGCGTGGAGATCGGCGACCGGGTGCCGCTGGCCGACGCCCGCGCGGCGGTGCTGGAGCTGCGGGCCGGCAAGGGCATGGTGCTCGACCCGGACGACCCGGACACCCGCTCGGTCGGCTCGTTCTTCACCAACCCGGTGCTGGAGGCCTCGGCGTACTCGGCGCTCCGCGAGCGTGCCGCCGGCCTGGGCGAGCCGCCGTCGTGGCCGAGCCCCGACGGCGTGGTCAAGGTCAGTGCGGCCTGGCTCATCGACAAGGCGGGCTTCACCAAGGGGTACGGCCACGGCCCGGTCGGCATCTCGACCAAGCACACGCTTGCCCTCACCCATCGGGGCGGTGGCTCCACGGCCGAGCTGCTCGGTCTGGCGCGGGAGATCCGAGACGGCGTGCGAGGCCGGTTCGGGGTGACGCTCCACCCCGAACCGGTCCTGGTCAACTGCGTCATCTGACCGGTCACACCCGGCCGAAGTCCTGCGTCCACAACAGCGCGCCGTCCTTGGCCCGGGCCACGCCCACGCCGACGGCCTTGGCAGCGCAGTCGAGGATCGCCTTGCGGTGCGGGCTGCTGCCCATCCAGCCCTTGACGACCTCTGCCGGCGTGCGGTGCCCCTTGGCGATGTTCTCGCTCATGGCGTGCTTGTAGCCGGCCCGCGCGGCACGGGTCGAAAAGTCGCTGCCGTCGCTGCCGGTGTGGCTGAAGAAGTTGTTGCGGGCCATGTCCTGGCTGTGCCTATACGCGGAGTTGCTCAGCTTGGGCTCGCGTCGTACCGCACGGCAGCCCTGCTTGGCCCGCTCCTGGTTGGTCAGTCGGATCACTTCGGACTCGGCCGACGCCCGGGCGGTGCCGGTGACCGGCGCGGCGGCGTACCCCGGGACGGCGAGCGTCAGGCTCATCACGGCCGCCCCCGCGACGGCCGCCAGCGTCGCCCACGGGCCCGATCTCCCACGAGTTGACATCGCGATCACCCTCTCCGTGTGAGTCGTTCGGACAGGACGTTCAAGTACCCGAGAAAATCTCGCGAAATCACAATCTGTAACGAATATTTCCGGCGAGAACGGGGTAAAACGACAGACCGTTGCGCATCTGGGTGATCGCTCGTTACACGGAGCGTGTCGTCTTTCTCTTTCTCCCACGCCGCCCGGCGTGCCTCGATAGCTGGCCTCCTGGTCTGCGGGATCAGTGGTGCCGTCGTCGCCACGGCATCCACCGTGCTTGCGGGCACGGAGCCCCGTCCGGCGGCTGAGCGGGCCGCGGTCCAACCGGAAGGGACGCGCGGCTACGGGTACACGAAGAGCCCGAGCCCGTCGGTCAGCTCCACGACCAGCCCGTCGCCGAGTCCTTCCGTCAGCTCGACCACGAGCGCGTCGCCGAGCCCGTCGGTGAGCTCGACGACAAGCCCCAGCCCGTCGGTGAGCACCACGGCGAGTCCCAGCCCGTCGACAAGCAGCACCGCGAGCCCCAGCCCGTCGACAAGCACGACGGCGAGCGCCAGCCCGTCGGCGAGCGTCAGCGCCAGCGCCAGCGCCAGCGCCACGCCCGGACCCGGTGGCGGCCTGCCGCAGACCGGCAGCCCCGCGGTGCTGATGGCCGGCGCCGGCGCCGGGTTGCTCATCGCCGGCGGCGCCGCGATCTTCCTCGCCCGCCGGCGGCGGCTTCGGCTGACTCTCTGACCGCCGGTCAACCCTGGCCGGTCGCCACGGCCGGCCAGGAGACCGTGACTTCGCCATGACGCCAGCGGGCTGGCCGGTCCACGATCGGCCAGCCCGCCGCCCGTATGGCGTAGACCGCGCGCAGCCAACGCTGCCGAGGCCCGAACGTGGCGTACGGCGCGGCGTCCCGCCATCCTTCGTCCAATGCGGACACGAACGCGTGGACCGGCTCGCCCGGCACGTTGTGGTGGATGAGCGCTTTGGGCAGCCGCTCGGCGAGCGTGGCCGGTGTGTCCAGAGTGGACAGTTTGGCGGCGAGCGTGAGGGTACGCGGGCCGGACGCGTCGAGCAGCACCCAGGAGGCGAGGCGGCCCAGCTCGTCGCAGGTGCCCTCTACCACCGCGCCGCCCGGGGCGAGCGCCACGGCCATGGTCCGCCAGGCGGCTTCCACGGCCGACTCCTCGTACTGGCGCAGGACGTTGAACGCGCGTACCACCGCCGGGCGCAGGCCGGCGAGCTCGAACCCGCCGCGCGCGAACGTCAAGCCGGGCGGGTCGGCCATGGGCGCGGCGGCCGCCACCCGCGCGGGATCGATCTCCAGCCCCACCACGCGCACGTCGGAGCGGACCGCGGACACCAGCCGGGCGCGCAGCTCGACGGCGGTCACCGGGCTCGCGCCGTATCCGAGGTCGATCACCAGCGGGTCGGCCGCGTCGCGCAGCATCCCGCCGAGCGTGGCCGCGATCCATTTGTCCACCCGCCGGAGCCGGTTGGGGTTGGTGGTCCCGCGAGTGATCTCGCCCTGCGGCCGAGCGGCCATCAGAACACCCGGTGCACCTTGTGCTGTGCGGCCTGGGCGAGCGGGCGGACCACGATGCGGTCGATGTTGACGTGGTGCGGGCGGGTCACCGTCCACGCGATGCAGTCGGCGATGTCGTCGGCGACGAGCGGCTCGGCCACGCCCGCGTACACCGCGTCGGCTTTCTGCGCGTCGCCGCCGAAGCGGGTCAGCCCGAACTCCTCGGTGCGCACCATGCCCGGGTCGATCTCGACAACCCGGATCGGCCGGCCGCTCAGCTCCAGCCGCAGCGTCTCGGCGACCGCGGTCTGCGCGTGCTTGGCCGCGGCGTAGCCACCGCCGCCCTCGTACACGATGAGACCCGCCGTGGAGCTGAGCACGACGACGGTGCCCGCGCCCGACGCGTCCAGCGCCGGCAGGAAGGCCTGGGTCACCCGGACGGTGCCGAGCACGTTGACGTCGAACATCCACTGCCAGTCGGCGACCGACCCGCTCTCCACCGGATCCAGGCCGCGGGCGCCGCCGGCGTTGTTGACCAGGACCGAGACCGGCCGGCCGAGCTCGCCGACACCGGCGGCCAGCGCGGCCACCGACTCGTCCGACGTGACGTCGCAGGTCAGGGCGGTGGCTTCACCCCCGGCGCCGGCGATCTCCTTCACCAGGGCGTCGAGCCGGTCGGCTCGGCGGGCGGCGGCGACGACGTGGAAGCCCTCGGCGGCCAGCCGCCGGGCGGTGGCGGCGCCGATACCGCTGGAGGCGCCGGTCACGATCGCGATCGAGGAGGTCATGGCGTCGATTCTTCCTCAGGCTGAAGCCCGTCTGGCCGCGCGGCCTAACGCCGTGCGTTAGACCCCTGAGCCTGATGGTTCGCTCGCAAGCTCGCTCACGTATGAGAGGTGGATCACGTCTGGGGGCACGTTATATGCACGTTCAACTGGTTATCGGGAAGATGGGTCCGGCCGCGGGGGTTGCATTGCCGGGGGGCGTGAGTATTCGCCGTCGTGGAAGGAGCACCCTTGTCGCACTGGCCGACGCCGCGGCGCATCGCCACCCTGTCCGTGCACACGTCTCCGCTGGACCAGCCGGGCACCGGTGACGCCGGTGGCCTCAACGTGTACGTCGTGGAGGTCGCCCGCCGGCTCGCCGACGCCGGGGTCGAGGTGGAGATCTTCACTCGGGCCACGTCGAGGGACCGCCCGGCGTGCGTGGAGATGTCTCCCGGGGTGACCGTCCGGCACATTATGTCCGGCCCGCTCGAAGGGCTGGCCAAGGAAGACCTGCCGGGTCAGATGTGTGCGTTCACCAACGGGGTGCTGCGCGCCGAGGCCGCCCACCCGCCGGGCTACTACGACCTGATCCACTCGCACTATTGGCTCTCCGGCCAGGTCGGCTGGCTGGCCAAGGAGCGGTGGGGCGTGCCGCTCGTGCACACCGCGCACACGCTCGCCAAGGTCAAGAACTCCCAGCTCGCCGACGGCGACCGCCCCGAGCCGCTGGCCCGCGTGGTGGGCGAGGACCAGGTGGTCGCCGTCGCCGACCGGCTCGTCGCCAACACCCAGGTCGAGGCCCGCGACCTCATCACGCGGTACGGCGCCGACCCGGCCCGCGTCGCCGTCGTCGAGCCGGGCGTCGACCTGGAGCGCTTCCGCCCGGGAGACCGGACCGCGGCCCGGCGCCGGCTGGGCCTGCCCGAGCGGGGCTACGTGATCGCGTTCGTCGGCCGCATCCAGCCGCTCAAGGCGCCCGATGTGCTGCTGCGTTCGCTGGCCGCCCTGCTCGACCGCGAGCCCGAGCTGGCCGAGCTTGTCACGGTGGTGATCTGCGGCGGGCCGAGCGGCAGCGGCCTCGACCAGCCCACCGCGCTCATCGACCTCGCCAACTCGCTCGGCGTCGCCGACTCGGTCCGCTTCATGGCGCCGCAGACCGGCGCGGACCTGCCGGCCCTCTACCGGGCCGCGGACATCGTCGCGGTGCCGTCGCACAACGAGTCGTTCGGGCTCGTCGCGCTCGAGGCGCAGGCGTGCGGCACGCCGGTGGTGGCAGCCGCGGTCGGCGGGCTGGTGACGGCGGTACGGGACGGCGTGAGCGGCGTGCTCGTCGACGGGCACTGTCCGGTCGACTGGGCGATCGTGCTCGGCAAGCTGCTGGCGTGTCCGGGGCGGCGCGAGGAGCTGGCCGCCGGTGCGGTCCGGCACGCCCGTAACTTCTCCTGGACCCGCACGGCGTCGGGGCTGCTCGCGGTCTACCGTGAGGCGGTGACCGAGCATCGCGAGCGCATGGCCTCCTCGATCGACGCCGACGCCGCGGCCCTGCGGGCGCTGGCGTGACCACCCGGGCAGAGGTCGGCGCGCTGATCGAGTCGGTCTGCGCCGAGCGCGAGCTGCCGTGCGAGGCGACCGGCGAGCTCGCCTACGCGGTGACGCTGCCCGGCACCCACAAGCTCAAGACGGTGTGCAACCTGATCGTGGGCGAGCACGCGCTGCGCGTCGAGGCGTTCGTGATGCGCCAGCCGGACGAGCGGCGCGAGGAGCTGTGGGCGTGGCTGCTGCGCCGCAACGCCCGCATGTACGGGGTGGCCTTCTCCATCGACACCGTTGGCGACGTCTATCTGACCGGCCGGGTGGGACTGTCCGGGCTCGACGAAGACGAGCTCGACCGGTTGCTGGGATCCGTGCTGACGTACGCGGACGAATCGTTCGACACCATGCTCGAAATCGGCTTCGGCACGGCGATCCGGCGCGAGTGGGAGTGGCGGGTCAAGCGCGGCGAGTCGCTGGCCAACCTTCAGGCTTTTTCCCACATGTTCCCCGCGGACCGGCAGTCAAACGGTGTGACGGGCGAGACAACGTAATCGCCTTGTGTCAAGAAAGCGTTGCGCCGTAACGTGATCAGCACGCGCCGCACCTGGCAAACAGTTCGGGGGAGCTAGGGTCCGTCGTCGGGACCGCGCCAGGATAAGCGCTGGGGGATGGGTGGCGACAACACGCCGTTGGGGGACGGCGCCACCTAAGACCGGCGGCGAGAGCGGGCGACGCTTACGGGGGTGAGTGTCGCCCGCCGCCGCCGGGCCGAAGATCCCGTTCCGCCTAGAGTCGCTCTTATGACTGGACCCCTTGCTGGGCTGGGCGTCATCGAGATGGCTGGGCTCGGGCCCGCTCCCTTCGCCGGCATGGTGCTCGCCGACCTCGGTGCCACGGTGGTGCGTGTCGACCGCGTTGGCGCACACGCGGTACCGCTCCCACCGCGCGAGGATCTCCAGGGCCGGGGCAAGCGCTCGATCGCCGTCGACCTCAGGCGCCCCGAGGGCGCGGCGCTGGTTCGCGCGCTCGCCTCACGAGCCGACGTGCTGATCGAGGGCTTTCGCCCAGGCGTGGCCGAGCGGCTGGGCATCGGGCCGACCGAGTGCCTCGCGGTCAACCCCCGCCTCGTGTACGGCCGGGTCACCGGCTGGGGGCAGGATGGTCCGCTCGCCAGCACTGCCGGGCACGACATCACCTACCTGGCCCGTACCGGCGTGCTGCACGCGATCGGCCCGGCGGACGGCCCACCGGTGCCCCCGCTCAACCTGCTCGGCGACTACGGCGGCGGCGGGATGCTGCTGGTGGCCGGCGTGCTCGCCGCGCTGTGGCAGGCCCAGCGTACCGGCGCGGGCCAGGTGGTGGACGCCGCGATCGTAGACGGCACAACGCTTCTGGCCACTCAGCTGTACGGTCTGGTCCACAGTGGATTATGGCAGGACCGGCGTGGCGCCAACCTGCTCGACGGCGGGGCACCCTTCTACGGCGTGTACGAGACCGCCGACGGCCGCCACCTCGCGGTGGGCCCGCTGGAGCCGAAGTTCTTCGCCGAGTTCGCCGACCGCCTGGGGCTCGAGCCGGCCGAGACACCGGACCAGCTCGATGTGGCGTCCTGGCCCCGCCTCCGTACGCTCATCGCGGCCCGTGTCGCCGCCCGCACCCGGGACGAGTGGACCCGGGTCTTCGCGGACGGCGACGGCTGCGTGGCACCGGTGCTGTCACTGGACGAGGCGCCCGCGGACCCGCATCTGAGCGCCCGTGGCGCCTTCGTGGAGGTGGACGGCGTGCGCCAGCCCGCGCCGGCCCCGCGCTTTTCGGCCACACCCGCCGCTGTGCCGTCGCTCCCGCCACCCCTGCCCGGCGAACACACGCGGGAGGTACTTGAGGAGTGGTCCGTGCCCGACGCCGAGGTGTTGCTGGCGAACGGTGTGGCCCACCAACTCCCGTCAGGTAACGAGGACGGGCTCGGGCTTGGCCGCCAGGGCGGCCACGCGCCGCTCGCGTGACGGGCCGGAGAGGATCTGGCCGGCCGCGACGACGGCGGCGATGCCCGCGGCGCCCAGCCACAGTGCGCTGTTGCCGGCGTGCTCCATAACGAAGCCGCCCAGCGTCGGCGCGAGGAACGCCGCCGCCGACCAGGAGAGCGAGAACACCCCTTGGTAGCGCCCGCGGATGCTCGCCGGCGAGAGCTCGGCGATCAGCGTCGCGTTGGAGGGCGACGTGAGCATCTCGCCCAACGTCCAGATGAGGACCGTGACCGCGTACACCCAGGGGACGTCGGCCACCACGGTCAGGCCGAAGCCGAGGCCGGTGACGAGCGAGGCGACGGCGAGCGTGCGGGAGCGGTCGCGGCCGCGGATGAGGCGCGGGACGAAGAGCTGGCCCGCGACGATCAGCACCCCGTTGAGCGCGATCACCCAGCCGAACGTCGACGGCGACAGCCCGTCCTGCCCCATCGCGATCGGCAGCATCGAGATGTGCTGGAGGAAGACCACCGCGGTGAGCAGGTTGAGCAGCAGGAAGCCGAGGAACACCCGGTCGGCGAAGACGGTGTGCAGGCCGGCCGCCGGCGCGCTGGTGTCGCGGCGCCGCGCGAAGCCCTGCGGCCGCCGGGTCTCCCGCACCTTCACGAAGATGATGCCGGCGGTGAGCAGCGTGGTGGTCGCGTCGACCAGGAAGAGCAGCAGGAAGTCGGCCTGCGCGGCGAGGCCGGCGAGCACCGCGGCGAACGCGAAGCCGAGGTTGATGGCCCAGTAGTTGAGCGAGAACGCCCGCAGCCGGTCGCGCTGCGGCACGACGTCGACCATCATCGCCTGAAACGCGGGGCGGGTCGCGTCCGTGAAGAAGCCGAGCACCAGCGCGCAGAGCGTGATGGTCCAGCGGTCGCGGGCGAAGCCCAGCACCAGCAGCGTGGTCGCCGCGCCCAGGTGGGCGGTGAAGAGCGTGGGGCGGCGCCCCCAGCGGTCGGCCAGTACGCCGCCGACCATCACGCCGATCGCGCTGCCGGCCCCGAAGAAGCCGATCACGAGGCCGGCCTGGGTCTGGGTGAAGTGGCGCTCGCTCGTGAGGTAGATCGCCATGAAGATCATGACGAACGAGCCAAGGCGGTTGACCAGGGTGCCGGTCCACAGGTACCAGAAGGTGGTGGGAAGCCCACCCGTGGTCTCCCGTAACCAGCTGCGCACGCCAGACCCCTCCCCCGTAACGGCTGCCACCCATGCCGTTCCTTACAAGCTAGTCCGGTGAGTGGGAGCCGCGCATCCCGATTTCCATGTGGTGGCGGTCACGGTGGCAGGATGATCCCTATGACTCTGGGGACGCTGGTGCTGCTACGGCACGGTGAGAGCGAGTGGAACGCGAAGAACCTCTTCACCGGGTGGGTCGACGTCGACCTGACCGCCAAGGGCGAGGCCGAGGCGCGGCGCGGTGGCGACCTGCTCCGCGAGCACGGCCTGCTCCCCGACGTGCTGCACACAAGCGTGCTGCGGCGCGCCATCCGCACCGCCGACCTGGCGCTCAACGCGGCCGACCGCCACTGGATCGCCGTCCGCCGCTCGTGGCGGCTCAACGAGCGGCACTACGGCGCCCTCCAGGGCAAAAACAAGAAGCAGACCCTGGAGCAGTACGGCGAGGAGCAGTTCATGCTCTGGCGCCGCTCGTACGACACGCCACCGCCGCCGATCGACGACAACGACGAGTGGTCGCAGGCCGGCGACGCCCGCTACGCCACGCTCCCGCCCGAGCTGATGCCCCGCACCGAGTGCCTCAAGGACGTGCTCGCCCGCGCCCTGCCGTACTGGTACGACGCGATCGTGCCCGACCTGCTCGCCGGCCGCACCGTGCTGGTGGCCGCCCACGGCAACTCGCTGCGCGCCGTGGTCAAGCACCTCGACGGCATCTCCGACGAGGCAATCGCCAAGCTCAACATCCCCACCGGCATCCCGCTCCGCTACGACCTCGACGCCTCCCTGCGCCCGGTCACGGCCGGCGGCACCTACCTCGACCCGGACGCGGCCAAGGAAGCCGCCGCTGCGGTCGCCAACCAGGGCCGTTAGGACATTTACCCCGTATTTCCCGGGTCCGCGTCACCTGCGGACCGCTGCTCCCGCCGGAGACCGCGGAGGTCGGCGGCTCGCGGGCGAGCCGAAACCCCCGACCTCCGCTGCCAGCTCCGCGCGACAAGCCCCACGCCGCGGGAAGCCTCTTCCTCGTTCGCAGGATCCGCCAGCAGGCGGCCGCCCGCGACGCCGACTGATCCCGACGCGAGGCCGCATCACGCAGCGTGAGCAAGCGGCCAAAGCGACATTGTGGACAAACACCGCGACGCCGCACGAACGGCTGAGGTCGCGGGAGCAACAGCCGGTAGCTCGAATGGGTCAGCCGGCGCTGGGTGGCTCGGTGGTCTCGCCGGTGACCAGGTAGACGACCTGCTGGCCGGCGTTGACGGAGTGGTCGGCGTAGCGCTCGTAGAAGCGGCCGAGCAGCGCGCCGTCGATCGCGGCCTCGGCGCCGTGTGGCCAGTCTTTGTGCAGCAGGATGCTGAAGAGTCGCCGCTGTAGGTCGTCCATCGCGTCGTCGTCGCCCTCGAGCTCGGCGCCGAGCCGCGCGTTTTGCGTGGTGAGCGCCAGGCCCACCTTGCCCGCCATCCGGTCGGCCACCCCGCCCATCGAGGTGATCACCTCGCGCAGCTCGGGCGGCACGGCCGGCGCGGGGTAGCGCCGCAGTGCGGTCTTGGCCACGTGGCCGGCGAGGTCGCCCATCCGCTCCAGGTCGGCGCCGATCTGGATGCCCGTGATCACGAGCCGGAGGTCGGTGGCGACCGGGGCCTGGCGGGCGAGCGTGTCGTAGACCTGCTGCTCGACCTGTCGCTGGAGATCGTCGACCTCGGCGTCGCGGCTGACGACCGTCTCGCAGATCTCGCGGTTGGCGGTGAGCAGCGCCTCCGTCGCGTGAGACATAGCCGTACGCACCGCCTCGGCCATGGAAACCAGGAGGCGTCCCACCTCGAGAAGGTCTGCCCGCAGCTCGTCACGCATCGCGTTGATGCTAGGCGATACCTCGTGATCTTCGCGGTCCGGGGGTGAACGACGCTCGGCCGAGCGGTGAACACTCTTGGAAGCGGGTCAGGTTTGTCCTATTCTGCGAATCAGTTGGGTTAACAATGACCCTACGATCGCGACGTGGAGTGGGCGGTCGGAGCCGGCGTGGTCGGCAGCGTCATCGGCCTGATGGCCGGAGCCGCTGCGTTGCTCGCCGTGCGCGGCCGCGCGGGGGTGCGCGGTCCGCTCGTCCCTGCCGGCGGCCGGTCGCCGGCGGGAGAGGGCGCTGCTGCCGGGGGCTTCGGAGAAGCCACTCGCGACAACGGGAGGCCGGCTATCGCCAAGGATCAGCAGGGCCAGGTCTCCGGGCTGGGCCGCAAGAGCCTCGACGCGCTGCGGGTCGGCGTCGTCGTGCTCGATCAGGACGACACGCCCGTGCTGGTCAACCCGGCGGCACGCGCGATGGGCCTCCTGCGCGCCGGACCCCAGCCGGGCACCATCGCCGCCCACCCGATCGTGCGCACGCTGGCTGGCCAGGTGCGCCGCACGGGCGTGCGCCGCGAGGTGGAGCTCGACCTGCCCCGAGGCCGGGAGGGCGGGCCGCAGTCGCCGCTCGGCGTCCACCTGCGCGCGGTCGCGCTGGGTGGAAACTTCGTCTCCGTCGAGGCCGCCGACGTGACCGAGTCGCACCGGGTCGACCGGGTGCGGCGCGACTTCGTCGCCAATGTCAGCCACGAGCTGAAGACCCCGATCGGCGCGCTACAGCTGCTGGCCGAGGCGCTGCTCGACGCGACCGACCCGGATAGCGTCACCACCGACCCCGCCGAAGACGTGGCGGCCGCCCGCCGGTTCGCGGAGCGGATCCAATCCGAGTCCACCCGCCTCGGCCGCCTCGTCAACGAGCTGCTGGAGCTGACCCGGCTCCAGGGCGCCGAGCCGTTGCCCGCGCCCGAGCCGGTCGCGATCGACTGGGTGGTGGCCGAGGTCATCGACCGCACCCGCACCGCCGCGTCCGCCCGGAGCATCGAGGTCGACGTGACCGGTGACCGCGGCCTGACGGTGTACGGCAGCGACAGCCAGATCGCCACCGCCGTCGCCAACCTGGTGGAAAACGCGATCGCCTACTCGGCGGAGCACACGAAAGTGGATGTGGTCACGCGCGGTGACGACGAGTACGTTGAGATCGCGGTGACCGACCAGGGCATCGGGATCGGGCCGAGCGACCTCGACCGGATCTTCGAGCGGTTTTACAGGGCCGACCAGGCGAGGTCCCGCGCGACCGGCGGCACCGGCCTCGGCCTGGCAATTGTCAAGCACATCGCGACAAACCACGGTGGCCGTGTGGAGGTGACGAGCAGGCTGGGCGGAGGGTCGACGTTCACCATCCGGCTGCCCGCCCGTCCGCCGGACGCCGTACTGCCGCTACCACCGTCAGTTGAGATCGAGGCCGGTCCGGCCGAGCTTCGACAGGCCTGACGAGCAACAGGAAGGAAAGTCCGTTGGCCCGCGTGCTCGTGGTCGAGGATGAGGAGTCGTTCTCCGACGCCTTGTCATACATGCTCCGCAAGGAGGGGTTCGAGGTCTCGGTCGCCGCGACCGGCACCTCCGCCCTCACCGAGTTCGACCGGACCGGTGCGGACATAGTGCTGCTCGACCTGATGCTGCCCGAGATGTCGGGCACCGAGGTGTGCCGCCAGCTGCGCCAGCGCTCCCACGTCCCGATCATCATGGTGACCGCGCGAGACAGCGAGATCGACAAGGTCGTCGGGCTGGAAATAGGAGCCGACGACTACGTGACAAAGCCGTACTCGCCGCGCGAGCTGGTCGCCCGCATCCGAGCCGTGCTGCGCCGCCAGAGCGTCGACGCGGTGGAGCTTTCCGCGCCCACCCTGGCCGCCGGCCCGGTGCGCATGGACGTCGAGCGCCACGTCGTGACCGTGGCCGGTGCGGCCGTGCAGCTGCCGCTGAAGGAGTTCGAGCTGCTGGAGCTGTTGCTCCGCAACGCCGGCCGAGTGCTCACCCGGGGCCAGCTGATCGACCGGGTGTGGGGCGCCGACTACGTGGGCGACACGAAGACGCTGGACGTGCACGTAAAGCGGCTCCGGTCGAAGGTCGAGCCGGAGCCGAGCACGCCGCGCTACATCGTCACCGTCCGCGGCCTTGGCTACAAGTTCGAGCCCTGAGACCGGGGCGGCCGGCGCTTCGAGATCTTGACCGGCACAGCAGCGGCCGTGGTCGCCGGATGCTCGGCGATCACGCCCTGCTTTGCCCGTGCCGCGCACATCTCGGCCAGCTTCGCGTACGCCGCCTTGCCGACCAGCGCGGTCAGCTCCGGCTCGTACGACAGGTACATCGCCTCGGTGCCAACATGTGCCTCCGGCGACGAGGTGCACCACCAGTCGAGGTCGTGGCCGCCGGAGCCCCAGCCGCGCCGGTCGAACTCGGTCAGCGTCGTCACCAGCACCTTGGTGCCATCTGGCCGCTTGGACCACTCCTGCTCGCGGCGCACCGGGAGCTGCCAGCACACGTCCGGCTTGTACTCCAACGGGTGAACGCCGTCGCGGAGCGCCTGTGCGTGCAGGGCGCAGCCGCCACCGCCGGTGAAGTCGGCGTCGTTGAGGAACACGCACGGGCCCTCTTCGCCTTGCGTGGCCGTGCGGCGGGCCGGGTTTTTGCCGTCGATGGAGTCCATCTCCGTATAGTTTTTGAACCCGCGCCGGTAGTGCTGCCAGGTCTCCGGCGTCAGCCGCTTGACCGCCGCCTTGACCCGGTTTTCGTCGTCCGAGTCGGTGAAGAACGCGCCGTGCGAGCAGCATCCGTCGGCTGCGCGGCCGGCGATGATCCCGTGACACGCCTTGCCGAAGACGCACGTCCATCGGGAGAGCAGCCAAGTGAGATCGGCACGTACGACGTGCTTTGGGTCCTCCGGGTCGACGAACTCGATCCACTCCCGGGGGAAGTCGAGCGAGACTTCCTTACTCCGCGGGTCTTGGGGGTCGTCGACGAGGACGTGCAGGCTTGCCACCTGGTCAGCTTACGCGCGTGGTACCCGTAAGGTTTGAACTATGCGGCTGGGTGTCCTCGACGTCGGGTCCAATACCGTGCATCTTCTGGTCGTGGACGCACACCACGGCGCACACCCCTGGCCGGCCCACTCCGAAAAGGCGGTGCTCCGGCTGGCCGAGCAGATCGGCAAGGACGGCGCGCTCACCAAGTCCGGCGCCGACGCACTCGTCAAGGCGGCCGCCGACGCGATGACCGCGGCGGCCCGGCTGGTCACCGACGACCTGCTGGCATTCGCGACCTCCGCGGTCCGCGACGCCACAAACTCCGCCGCCGTGCTCTCGCGGGTCCGGGAGGAGACGGGGGTACGCCTTCAGGTGCTCTCCGGCGCGGACGAGGCGCGGGCCACGTTCCTCGCGGTGCGGCGGTGGTTCGGCTGGTCCGCCGGGCGCCTGCTGGTGATGGACATCGGCGGCGGCTCGCTGGAGCTCGCGGCCGGCATCGACGAAGACCCCGACCTCGCCATGTCGCTGCCGCTCGGCGCCGGCCGGCTGACCCGCGACCGGCTGCACATCGACGGCAGCACCGCCACGCCGCCGTCCGCGCACCGGGTCGACGAGCTGGCCGAGTACGTCGAGGAGATGCTCGATCCGGCCGTGCAGAAGCTTTCCGAGGTCGGCTGGGACCGTCCGGTCGCCACGTCGAAGACGTTCCGCTCGCTGGCCCGCCTCGCCGGCGCCGCCCCTTCGACGGCCGGGCTGTGGGCGCCCCGGCGGCTGCACCGCGACGGACTCCGGCAGGTGATCGGATTCATCCGCCACATCTCTCCCCGTGAACTGTCCGGTTTGGAGGGTGTGAGCGGCCGCCGGGCCCACCAGCTGCTCGCCGGCGCGGTCGTGGCCGAGGCGACGATGCGCCGGCTCAACATCGACGCGGTCGACATCTGCCCCTGGGCACTGCGCGAAGGGGTCATTCTTCGCCGTCTAGACCAATTGGAGCCGGCGTAGCGCCAAAGCGCATTTACCACCGTGGCGATACCCTGGCAAGCGTGAGTTCCCGCGTCCCCGTACTCCTGTCCAGCTCCTCCGTCTTCCCCGAGCCGACGGCGGCGGCGTTCGAGATGGCCGCCACCCTGGGCTACGACGGCATCGAGGTCATGGTCTGGACCGACGCGGTCAGCCAGGACGCCGGTGCCCTGCGCGGCCTGTCGACGCACTACGGCGTGCCGGTGCTGTCCGTGCACGCACCGTGCCTGCTGGTCACCCAGCGGGTGTGGAGCTCCGACCCGTGGGAGCGGCTGCGGCGGGCGGCGATGCTGGCCGAGACGCTAGGCGCACCCACCGTGGTGGTGCACCCGCCGTTCACCTGGCAGCGTGACTACGCGCGCGGCTTTGGTGCCGGGCTGGCCCGCTTGGCCGCTAAGCACCCGGATGTCACGTTCGCGGTGGAAAACATGTATCCGGTGCGGATGGCCGGCCGCGAGTTCGTGCCGTACGTGCCGGGTTGGGATCCCACCGAGACCGGCTACGACGCGTACACGCTCGACCTCTCCCACTGCGCGGCCTCCCGCACCGACCCGCTGGCCATGGCCGACACGATGGGTGCCCAGCTCGCCCACGTGCACCTCGGCGACGGCACGGGCGAGGGGCGCGACGAGCACCTGGTGCCCGGGCGCGGCAGCCAGCCCTGCGGCGAGCTGCTGGCGTCGCTGGCAGGGCGGGGTTTCACGGGTTCGGTGGCGGTCGAGGTGGCGACGCGCAAGGCGAGCAGCCGGGCGGTCCGCGAGGCCGACCTGCGAGAGTCGCTGGCCTACGCCCGGCAGCATCTCGCCACCCCGACGCCGGTCACACCGCGGTAAGCAGCTTTTCCTTCTTGCGCGCGCGGTGGGCGGCCACGTGGGAGCGGGTGGCGCACCGCTCCGAGCAGAACCGCCGGCAGTTGTTGGACGAGGTGTCCAGGTAGACGTTGCCGCAGCGCTCGTCGGCGCAGACGCCGAAGCGGGCGCTGCCGAACTCACAGAGCCACACGGCCAGGCCCCAGACGGCGCCGGCGAGGTACTCGGCGCTGACGGAGGCGCCCCGGCTTGTCACGTGCATGTGCCAGTCGTTGGCGTCGTGACCGGAGATGCGCGGCTGGACCGGGAAGGTCTCCAGCAGCGCGTTGAGCTCGGCGACAGCCTCGATGTCGCGGCCGGACGTGCCGAACTCGAAGACATCTCGCAGGCGCTTTTGCGCCCGGCGGAAGATGGCCAGGTCGCGCTCGACTGCCTCGGTGGCCATCCAGGAGTTTTCCTCGCCGAAGAGGCCCCGGAGGCCGTCGAGGTCGTCCAGCGACGCGTTGACAAGGTCAACGGCCGTCCTGGCGTACGCGTCGAAGTTCACCCGACAACCGTAGACGACTTGGGGCCCTCATGGCGCGTCACGCTCGTGCGGACGGTAACCGGGCCACTCCGCGGGGCGGGCGTTACGCTCGCCTCATGCTGCGATCGGTCATCCTCGCCGCTTCCCGGTCTTCCCGGATGGAGCGGCTCGTCGAGACTGCGCCGCTCACGCGTGGTGTGGTGCGGCGGTTCGTCGCCGGCACGTCGCCGGACGACGCGCTGCGGGCGACCGGTGAGCTGGTCGCCGACGGCCTTTCGGTGAGCCTGGATGTGCTCGGTGAGGACACCGAGACGCCCGAGCAGGCGGTCACCACCCGCGAGGCCTACGTCGCGTTGCTGCACGCCCTCCGCGACGCGGAGCTGACCCCGGCCGCGGAGGTGAGCGTCAAGCTCTCCGCGCTCGGGCAGAAGTTCGACGAGCAGCTGGCGTACGACGGGGCGCGAGCGATCTGCCTGGCCGCATCGGAGGCCGGCACCACGGTGACGCTGGACGCGGAAGACCACACCACCACCGACTCCACCTTGGACATCCTGACCAAGCTGCGCACCGACTTCCCGACCACCGGGGCCGTGCTCCAGGCCTACCTGCGGCGCACCGAGGCCGACTGCCGGGAGCTGGCGACCGCGGGCTCGCGGGTGCGGTTGTGCAAGGGGGCCTACAAGGAGCCCGAGTCGGTGGCGTACCAATCCACTCTGGACGTCGACAAGTCGTTCGTGCGCTGCCTCAACATCCTCATGTCGGGCGATGGCTACCCGATGCTCGCCACCCACGACCCCCGGCTGATCGCGATCGGCGAAGACCGGGCGCGGTGGTTCGACCGGTCGCCCGACGAGTTCGAGTTCCAGCTGCTGTACGGCGTGCGCCCGGACGAGCAGGCCCGCCTGGCCGCCGAGGGATACACGGTGCGTGTCTACGTGCCATACGGCACGGAGTGGTACCCGTACCTGATGCGCCGCCTGGCCGAACGGCCGGCGAATGTCAGCTTCTTCCTCAAGGCGGTCAGCCGCAAGGCGTGAGCTAAGGTCCCGCGTGTGACGGACGCACCGGGGCCGGAGCCGGGATCGCGCCGGCGCTGGCCGCTGTGGCTGGCGCTCGGGTCGGTCGCCGTGGTGCTGTCCTGCGCCGTCCCGCTGGTCGTGATCGTTACCCTCCGCGACCACGGCCCGGGCGCGTCGGCCAGCGCCAGCCCGATCGCCATCCACAGCCCCGAGCCGGGCGACCCGGAGCAGATGACCCAGCTCTGGCTGCGCGAGCGGATCGCGGATGTGCTCACCGAGCAGGCCGGCGCGCTGCTCCGCGGCGACGAGCGGGGGTTCCTCGCGGTCGCCGAGCCGAAGTCGGCGGCGGTCGGTGCGCTGCGGCGGCAGTTCCGGTCGCTGCGGGCGCTGAAGGTCACCGCCTGGCAGGTGCGGATCACCGACATCCCGGACCGGGCCGGGTCGCGGTGGCGGGTCGCGGTGACGTACGAGCACTGCTTCGTCGACCCGGGCTGCCTCACCGGTCCGGTATCCATCGAGACGACCTGGGTCGACCGCGGCGGCGTGCCACGCATGGTCGCCCTGGCGCCGTCGCCCTCGGCGCAGGACGGTCCGCGGCCGTGGGAGGCCAGCGACCTGGTGGTCGCCCTGGGCAAGCGGGCGGTGGTCGCCACGACGGCGGCGCAGAAGGGCCACCTCGCCGAGGTGCTGCGCGAGGCCGAGCGGGCGGCCGAGGTCGCCGACCGGTACGCGGTCGGTGGCCTGCCGCCCCGGCACTACCAGGTCTTCTACGCCGGCGAGAAGGAGTGGCGGCGCTGGTACGGCGGCGACCGGCCGGAGTGGACCGCCGGATACGCGGTGCCGGTCGGGGGTGGCCACTTCGACGTGGTGCTCAACGCGAAGGGCCTGCACAGCAGCGTGCTCGACGACCTGCTACGGCACGAGATGACGCACGCGGCCTCGCTGCCCGGCGGCGGCTACCGCACCGGTGAAAACTGGTGGCTGGTCGAGGGCCTCGCCGACCTCGCCGCCGCGGGCGGGCGGCCGGTCAGCCGGTACGAGAGCCTGGGCGACGTGCGGCGGCTCGTGTCCGGCGGGTGGCGCGGTCCGCTGAGCGCGGCCGAGCCGGGCGAGCGAGCCACGGACTGGCAGGTCAGCGCCGCGTACGGGGTCGGCTACCTCGCCGTCCGCCACCTCGTCGACCGCTACGGCGAGGAGGCGATGCTCGCGTTCTTCAAGGCGGTCGTGCACGAGCGAAAGTCACCCGAGGCGGCGTCCACCAAGGTCTTCGGCGAGCCGTGGCAGGCCCTTCAGGACGACTGCGTGTCGTACGTGCGGAGCGCGGCCTCGTAGGATTACTCGGGTGTCTGGCGTCCCCCCGCCACGAAGACTGATCCTGCTCGCCGGCGCTGCCCTCCTCGCGCTCGGCGCGACAGCCGCGTCCTGTGGCGACGACGAGTCGGCCGTGGCCCTTGGCAATGCGTCCCGCGGCGAGGTGGCGGAGGTGGTCGACGCACCGGCCTCGGTCACCGCGAAGGCGGCCGCCACGCTCACTTCACCGGCCGACGGCACGCTCGCCGTGATGCGGGTGGGTCCGGGCGCCACCGTGCGGCGCGGCCAGGTGCTCGCGGTCGTCGACTCGCCCGGTGCCAAGCAGCGGCTCACCCAGGCCAAGGCGGCGCTCGACGCGGCCAAGCGGGCGGGTGGCGGCTTCGGCGGCGGGGTCAACCTCACGACCGTCCAGCGCAATACCGACAAGGCCGCGGCCGCCGCGTTCGACGCCGCCCGCGCCGCCGCCGGCAAGATCGCCGATCAGCGGATCCGCGGCGTGCTGCTCGCCAACGTCGACGCGGCGGAGAAGCAGTACGAGGCGGCCGCTCGCGCCGCCGGCCAAGCGGTCCGCGCGGTGCAGCGGGGCGTGGCCGGGCTCAGCTCGGCGGTCAGCGCGCTCTCGGCCGCCCAGCGCCTCCAGGCGCAGCAGGCCTACGACCTGGCAAAGTCCACTGTGGATGCGCTGACCCTGCGGGCGCCGATTCCCGGCGTGGTGCAGCTCGGTGGTGCCGCCGCGCCGGCCGGCGGCGCGTCCGCCGAGGCGCTGGCCGGGCTGCTCGGCGGGTCCGGTGCGCAGCTGCCCACCGGCGCGCTGAACCCGCCCGCGGCGCAGGGCCCGGCGGCCGGCGTCGACGTCGCCGTGCCGGTCGGCGGCCAGGTCACCGCGGGCACCGCCATCCTGACGATCGTCGACGTGTCCGCACTCGGTCTCGTCGCCGAGGTCGACGAGACCGATGTGCTGCTGGTCCGCCCCGGCCTGAAGGCGACGGTGGAGCTCGACGCGGCGACCGGCGCCACGTACGCGGGCGAGGTCCGCTCGGTCGACGTGCTGCCGACCGCCTCGGCGCGCGGCGGCGTCGCGTACCGCGTCCGGCTCGCCCTCGGCGCCGGGCAGTTCGGCGACGGCCGCGACGCCCCGCCACCCCGGCCGGGCATGAGCGCGGTCGTCCATCTCCAGGTGCGCGAGGCGGCCGACGCGGTCACCGTGCCCGCCGCGGCGGTCTTCTCCGCCGACGGCCGCGACGCGGTCTGGGTGGTCCGCGACGGCCGCGCCGCCCGGGTCGACGTGACCGTCGGCGTGCAGGGGCAAGACGTCGTGCAGATCGTCACCGGGGTGGCGCCCGGCGACAGCGTGGTGGTCCGCGGCACCGACCAGGTCACCGCCGGCCAAGAAGTGCCGTGAGATCGTGACGGTCGAAGCGGCTGACGTCACCCGGACGTACGAGCTGGACGGGGTTTCCGTACCGGCTCTGCGAGGCGTCTCCCTTGTCGTCGAGCCGGGCGACTACGTGGCGATCGTCGGGCCGTCGGGCTCGGGCAAGTCGACGCTGATGCACCTGCTCGGTGGGCTCGACCAGCCGACCGGTGGCCGCCTGGTCATCGGCGGGCGAGACGTGTCGACGCTCTCCGCGCCGGAGATGGCGCGGCTGCGCAACGAGACGATCGGCTTCGTCTTCCAGGCGTTCCACCTGCTGCCCCGGACGTCGGCGGTCGACAACGTGGCGCTGCCCCTCGTGTACCGCGGCGTGGGCGCCCGGCAGCGGCGGGCGAAGGCGGCGGAGATGCTGGAGCGGGTGGGGCTCGGCCACCGGCTCCACCACCGGCCCAACCAGCTTTCCGGCGGCGAGCAGCAGCGGGTGGCGATCGCGCGGGCGCTGGTCACCGACCCGGCGGTGCTGCTGGCCGACGAGCCGACCGGCAACCTCGACACCGCGACCGGCGCCGCCGTGCTGGGCCTGCTCGAAGACCTGAACTCGACCTCCGGCGTGGCTCTCGTGATCGTCACCCACGACCGCGACGTGGCCGCCCGGGCCCACCGGCAGATCGCGATGCGCGACGGCCAGATCGTGCCCGAGGGCGCGGAGTGAGGATCGTCGAGGCCTGGCGGGTCGCGCTCGACGCCCTGCGGGCCAACCGGTTGCGCAGCGGGCTGACCATGCTCGGCGTGGTGATCGGCGTCGCCGCGGTGGTCGTGCTCGTCGCGATCGGCACCGGTGCCAAGCGCGAGGTGGAGCAGCAGGTCGAGGGGCTCGGCTCCAACCTGCTGATCGTCGTGCCGGGGCGGCTGGAGTTCAACTCCGCGCCCTCCGTCTCCCGCCTCTCACTGTCCGATGTAGACGCCGTGAGCCGGGTGGTCGGCGATCCGTCGCGGGTGGCGGTCACGGTCACGTCCGGCGAGACGGTCCGCGCCGGCACCCGTTCCACGTTCACCACCGTGCAGGGCGTGCTGGAGACGACGCCGCAGGTCTTCGTCCGCGATGTCGGGCGGGGCAGCTACCTCACGGCGTCCGATGTGGACACGGCGCGGCGGGTGGCGGTGCTCGGCGCGACCGTGGCTCGTACCCTCTTCGGCGACCGCGACCCGGTCGGCCAGCAGGTGTCGGTCGCGGGCGTGCGGTTTCGCGTGATCGGCGTATTCGCGCCGCTCGGGCAGAGCCTCGGCGTCGACCGGGACGACGAGGTGCACATCCCGGTGACGACGGCACACCGGCTGTACGGCACCAACCGCATCGACGGCATCGCGGTCAAGGCGCCCGACCGGGAGCGGATCGACGCGCTCGGCGAGCGGATCGTGGCCGAGCTCAGCAAGCGCCACCCGGACACCGAGTTCAGCGCCGTGACGCAGGAGCAGATCCTCGGTGTACTCGGGGACATCCTCGGCGTGCTGACCGGTGTGCTGGCGGCCATCGCGGGCATCTCGCTGCTCGTGGGCGGCGTGGGTGTCTCCAACATCATGCTCGTCTCGGTGCGCGAGCGGACCCGGGAGATCGGCCTGCGCAAGGCGGTCGGTGCCCGGCCGCGCGACATCGGCGTGCAGTTTCTGCTGGAGGCGGTGCTGCTCACGACCATCGGCGGGGTCACCGGCATGGCCCTCGGCGTGGGCGGGGCGCTGCTGGTCGGCGAGCTCTCCCCGGTGCCGGCGGCGATCACTTGGTGGTCGCTGGCGCTGGCGTTCGGCGTCTCGGCCGCGGTGGGGATCATCTTCGGCGTGGTGCCGGCCCAGCGTGCCGGCCGCCTCGACCCGGTGGTCGCCCTCCGCACGGAGTGACCGAGCTTCGATCACAAGAGGGGATATGCCCCCTTGGGGTGAATTAAGCTAATCGCCCGGAGTGGCGACTTGACTGATCATGATCATCTGGCTGAAGGGATCGCGTGGGTCACAGCCGTCCCGGTACCGTACTAGTTACACGCGCGTTGCCCGCCGCGGCGCATCCGGCCCGGCGGCACGCGCCGGGGATGGGATGGGTTGGTGAGCCATGGCAGGATCACCACAGTCCGAGAGCAGACTGTCGGAGGTCAAGTTCCTGACCGTCGCCGAGGTGGCGACGCTGATGCGGGTCTCGAAGATGACCGTTTACCGGCTAGTGCACTCCGGCGAGTTGACGGCGGTCCGGGTTGGCCGGTCGTTCCGGGTCCCGGAGCACGCGGTGCACGAATACCTTCGGGGGGCGTTCCAAGAGTCGGCGTAACAGGGGCTACCCTGGTGGGCGACCGTGAGTCCGACGGGCGTCGGCGCCCACCAGTTAGCTCCGGTCCGCTGTCCAGATTGGTCGCCGGTCGGTGACCGGCTGTAGTCGAAATCGCAATGGGAAGGCTTTCGTATGGGCTCGGTGGTCAAGAAGCGCCGCAAGCGCATGGCTAAGAAGAAGCACCGCAAGCTGCTGCGCAAGACCCGCGTCCAGCGTCGCCGTCTCGGTAAGTAAGTCCGCGTCCGGGCGCGTGCGCCGGGCGACCATCGAATCGTGAGGTGGCGGTGACTGCCGCCTTGGGCGTCGTCGTGGTAACCGGCATCAGCCGGCATCTCGGCGCGCATGTCGCCGCCCGCCTCGCCGCCGACGAGCGCGTCGGTCGCGTGGTGGGTCTCGACCCCAACGAGCCCGCCGCCGAGCTCCAGGAGATGCTCGGCGGCGTCGAGCACGTGCGCGCCGACGCCGGTTCCGCCAACACCGTCGTGGCCGAGCTCGACGCCGAGGTCGTGGTGCATCTCGCGCTCGTCACGTCGCCCGAGCCGGGCGGCCGGGCGGCGATGAAGGAGCAAAACGTCATCGGCACGTTGCAGCTCCTCGCCGCCTGCCAGCGGGCACCCCACCTGCGCAAGCTGGTGATGCGCTCGTCCACGGCGGCATACGGCGCCTCGTTCCGCGACCCGGCCGTCTTCACCGAAGACACCGAGCCGCGGCAGGTGCCGCGCGGCGGGTTCGCGCGAGACATCCTCGACGTCGAGGGCTACCTGCGCGGCTTCCGCCGCCGGCGGCCCGACGTGAGCGCGACGGTGCTCCGCTTCGCGCCGTTCATCGGCTCCACGGCAGACACCAGCCTCACCCGCTATTTCGCGCAGCCGCTCGTGCCCACCGTGTTCGGGCGCGACCCGCGGCTCCAGTTCGTGCACGTCGACGACGCGCTCGAGGTGCTGCGCCGCTCGGTGGTAGAAGACCACCCGGGCACGTTCAACGTGGCAGGTGCCGGCGTGCTCGCGCTCTCCCAGGCCATCCGGCGGGCCGGGCGGCTCGCCGTGCCGGTCTTCGAGCCCGGCCTCTCCGCCGCCGCCACGCTCGCCGGCGGGCTGCGGCTCGGTCGCTACGGTCTCGACCAGCTCGACCTCTTCGTGCACGGCCGGGTGGTCGACACCACCCGCCTCGTCGAGGAGTACGGTTTCGAGCCGCGCACCACCGCGGCCGCGTTCGACGATTTCATCCGCGGGCACGCCGACCGCGCCGTGGTGACCGCCGACCAGCTGGCGGCCGCCGAGCGGGCCATCCTCGACGGCATCCGGCGAGTCCGCGCCTCCGCTGCGAAAGAACCCTCATGAGTGACCCGGCTGTCGACGACTGGCCGGGCGACCCGTGGGACAAGCGGGTCGCCTCGACCCTCTCCTTCCTGCGCCGCCGCCTCTCCGGTCAATACGAAGTGGACGAGTTCGGCTTCGACCCGGAGCTGACCGACCACGTCTTCTATCCGGTGCTGCGCCGGCTCTACCGCGACTGGTTCCGCACCGAGGTCTTCGGCCTCGAACACCTGCCGGACGACGGCGCCGGCCTGGTGGTCGGCAACCACTCCGGCACCGTGGCGATGGACGCGCTGATGCTCTCGGTGGCCGTGCACGACGAGCACCCCAAGGCCCGCCACCTGCGCCTGCTCGGCGCCGACCTGGTCTTCCGGGTGCCCGTGCTCTCCGAGCTGACCCGCAAGTCAGGCGGCACCGTGGCCTGCAACCCGGACGCCGAGCGCCTACTGCGCGGCGGCGAGCTCGTCGGCGTCTTCCCGGAAGGCTTCAAGGGCGTAGGCAAGCACTACAAGGACCGGTACAAACTCCAGCGCTTCGGCCGCGGCGGCTTCGTGTCGGCCGCGCTGCGCACCGGCACCCCGATCGTCCCGGTGGCCATCGTCGGCGCCGAGGAGATCTACCCGATCCTCGGCGACCTCAAGCCGCTGGCCCGCCTGCTCAAGCTGCCGTACTTTCCGGTCACCCCGACCTTTCCCTGGCTTGGGCCGCTCGGGCTGGTGCCGCTGCCGAGCAAATGGCTCATCGAGTTCTGCCCGCCGATCCCCACCGCCGACCTGGTCGACCACGCCGACGACCCGATGGTCATCTTCAACCTCGCCGACCAGGTGCGCGAGACGATCCAGCAGACGCTCCACCGCCTCCTCGAAAAGCGCCCCGACCCGTTCGGCCGCTAGCGCGCTCCTCTTCCTCGAAACCCAAGAGACAGATCTGAGCTACCGCGACGATGCTCCTATGGTTGTCAAGCGGCGGGGTCAGGGTCGTTTGTTGTGATGATTTGGTAGAGCTCGCGGGCGATGTAC